>JALYZS010000052.1 GCA_030948745.1 Vulcanimicrobiota bacterium
CCAGTCGGCCCGGAACTTCCTCGCCCTGTCGGACATACCGGCGCCGCAGGTGGTCTTCGAAGTCAAAGTGCTCGACATCACGCGCAACAACGACTCGACGAACACCGGCGTGCAATTCGTCGGCGCATCCGACTTCGACCTATTCGAAAACCGCCTCGGTGGCCCGCAGAGCATCCAGGTGCCGGTGCAGGTGGTCAATGGCAACCCCATCGCGCCCCAGCCCTTCACCCGTAACGCGTTGTTCATCCAGGCCAAGATCAACTACCTGATCTCGCACAACGAAGCGCAGCTGCTCGCCAACCCGCGCGTGACGGCGCTGGACAATCAGACGGCGAGCCTGCTGGTCGGCCAGACCTACCCGATCGTGTACTACGATCCGCGTTCTGGCCAGTTCCAAGTGCAGTACATCGACATCGGCGTGAAGCTCATCGTCACGCCCGTCATCAACACCGATGGCTACATCACGACGACAATGCACGTGGAACGCAGCGTCATCACCGGCTTGGTGCAGCAGTTCCCCATTCTCAACAACCGCAAGACCGATGACATCTTGCGCGTCAAGGACGGCGAGACGATCGTGCTCGGCGGCCTGCTCGACGACGAGACGACGCTGAGCATCACGAAAGTTCCGCTGCTCGGCGACCTGCCCATACTGGGCACGCTGTTCAGGAATCAACAGAAGACCAAGATACACAACGAGGTCGTCTTCCTGATCACGCCCCACATCGTCAACGAGCACTAACAGGAAGTAGCGGCGCGGATCAAACCGTGCCCTGCCTTGCGGACCGTGAGCTCAGGCCCACGGTCTTTGCATTTGTGGAGACCGGCGCCGCCACAGGCTGGCGTAGGGTTGACGGACACCGCGCCCCAGCGCAGAAAGCGGTTGCATGATCCGGTATATGACGGCCGGCGAATCGCATGGCCCGGCGCTCGTCGGCATCATCGACGGCATCCCGGCGGGCTTGCGTCTGGACCTCGCTGCCCTACAGGGGCAGCTAGCCGCGCGCCAGGGCGGGCACGGGCGCGGCGGACGGATGAAGATCGAGCGCGACGAGGTGGAGATCATGGCCGGCCTGCGCGGTGGTGAGACCCTCGGGTCACCGATCGCCTTGCTCATCCGTAACCGGGATTTCGAAAACGTGCGCGGCTTGATGGATCCCTGGACCGGTAGCGGCGAACCGATCACACGCCCGCGGCCGGGGCACGCCGATTACGCCGGAGCCCTCAAATATCGGCAGCGCGACTTGCGCAATGTGCTCGAACGTGCGAGCGCTCGCGAAACCGCCATGCGTGTCGCCTTGGGCGAGATCGCGCGCCAGTATCTGGCTGTGTTCGGCGTCACAGTGCGGGCGTACGTCATCCAAATCGGTGACGTCGCCGCCGGAACCGTCACCCGGATGCCCGATATTGAGAATATCAGCGGCTCGCCCGTGCGGTGCCCAGACCGGACCGCGTCTGAGTCGATGGTGGCACGCATCGACGAGGCAAAAGCTGCGGGCGATACGCTTGGCGGCGCATTTGAAATTCGCGCCGCCGGCATGCCCGTCGGCATCGGAAGCAATCGCCAGCCGTGGGACCGGCTGGATGCGCGCATCGCGTCGGCGCTGATGAGCATTCAAACCGTGAAGGCGGTCGAGGTGGGGGAAGGTATCCAGACGAGCGGCGCCCTTGGCAGCCGTTCGCATGACACGTTTGAGCTGCGCGACGAGGACGTGGCGCGCGGCAGCAATCGCGCGGGCGGCATCGAAGGTGGCATGTCGAACGGCGAGGATCTCGTCGTGCGCGCGCGGCTCAAGCCGATCGCGACGCTCATGCGTCCATTGGAAAGCGTCGACCTCGTGCGCCGCGACAAAGCGCCGGCCGCGATCGTGCGCAGCGACGTCTGCTCCGTGCCCGCCGCTTCCGTCATCGGCGAAGGCATGCTGAGTTTGACCTTAGCGCAGGCCTTTGCGGATAAATACGGCGGCGACTCGTTGCACGAGACGCTCGAACATTTCACGGCTTCGCAGCTCGGCGCTGCGCAGCTATTCCCAACGAAGCCGAGCGGGAGCTGAGCGTGGCCACACCAGCGGCAACGGGACCGAGCGACGGGAAGGGCGCCGACGCGGCGCTGCATGCGCGCGTCAGCGCGACGCTCGTCCAAGCTCGCCAGCATCTCATCCGCAACAACGCAGCCGCCGCGCTCAGCCAACTCAAAGAGATCGCCGCGCTGCCCGATTGTCCGGCAGACATCCGCCTGGAGGCCGCAAAGATGCTTGCGACCGCGGGCGCCAATGCCGAAGCCGCACTGTGCTACCTGAACGCCGGTCTGGGCTATCTATACGATCACGGCGACATGGCGAAAGCGCGCCAAGCGTTCGCGAGCGCGCACAACATCGATCCGCACAACTTGGACGTCATCTTCCATCTGGGGCAAGCCGACGTCGTCGAGGGGCGCACGCAAGACGGCCTGGCCAAATTCATCGACGTTCTGCGCAAGTCGAACCTCAAGCACACGCCGGCGCTGTTCGAGGCGGGCTGCATCTATCAGGCCAACGGTCAGTACGATCAGGCCATTCTCGCTTTCAAGAAAGTGCTCGATCGCGAGAAGAACCACATCCAGGCCGTCGTGCACATGGGCCAGCTGCACCAGATCAAGGGCATGGTGCCCGAAGCCATCTCGTACTATATGCAGGCCGCGCAGATCACACGTGAGGAGCAGCAGTTCGGCACGACGCGGCAGATCGCCAACATGGTGCTCGCCATCGATTCCAACAACCATCGCGCCCGCACGCTGCTTGCCGATCTCGATGAGTCCAAAGAGGAAGAGGAAGAAGCACCCGGCCCCGCTCCCAAGGCGGCCTCGGCAGGGGTGCCGCCGCGCAAAGTGGCCGCGCCGGCTGCGGCGTCGCCTTCCCCCGCACCCGAGGTCGCGGCGGAACCGAGCGCGCCCTCCGCACCGAGCGCGCAGGAAGCGGCGACGCGTGCTGCCGCCGCTGCAGCATCCAGCGCTGCGCACGATGAGGCGATTCGGCAGTCCGACACCGCCCGTCGCCAAGCCGAAGCTGCCGCGCAGGACGCCGAGCTTGCCCGCAAGCAGGCCGAAGCCGCGCGCCAAGATGCTGAGGAGGCGCGCCAACGCGCCGAAGGCGAGCTCTTAACGATCCGTGCCGAGGTGGATCGGCTCGCCGCACAGCGAGACTCGAGCCTCGCGCAGACGTCGAAGGAACTCGAGGCGGCGCGGCTGAGCGCCGAAGAAGAGATGCGCCAGCTGCACGCTCAGATCGAGCGGGTGAAGGGACAGCGTGAGACTGCTTCGGCGCAAGCCGTGGCC
>JALYZS010000069.1 GCA_030948745.1 Vulcanimicrobiota bacterium
AGCGCCACCGTTCCGAGAATCAAGACGTAGAATTTGTGACGCCATTGCAACATGGATAATATACCTCTCTGGGTGTATTATAGCGCGTCACACCCCATGGGTGATTAAGAAATGATGTGAAGGACGGTTCCAGCGGTTAGCCGTGCCCGGGCTTTTGAACGGGTGACGTTGAAAGGTACGAATGGCTTTTGGGTTTGCATGATCGCTTTTTCGAATGGAGTCTGCACGGCGGCAAACATCCGCTCGCGATCATCCTACCCGCTGTGCTCTTCATTGTGTCTTTCGCTGCAGGCATGCAGAATCTGAGCTGTTGAATGCGTTGCTCTTCCGCTATCCGGGTCCATTGCGCTCTCGGGATACAATGATAGGTCTGCGCCAGGAAACGATTGCAGATATCAATGCGATCCAGGCGATATATGCGGAAGCATTCGGCCGTCCGGACGAGGGACTCTTGGTGGATCGGCTGCGAACGGGCGGCCTGATAATCGTATCGCTCGTCGCGGTCCACGAGGCGCAGGTCGTCGGCTCTGTGATCTTGAGTGACGTCACGATCCAAACCGACGGTTGGAGCATAGCGGCTGTTGCTCTCGCGCCGCTTGCGGTCCGGCCTGCGCATCAGCGGCAGGGTATCGGCGCAGCGCTCGTTCGAGAGAGCTTACGACTCTGCACGCAACATGGAAAAGCAGCGGCGCTCGTCCTCGGCGATCCTTCCTACTACCGGCGCTTCGGGTTTTCGTCAGCCTTAGCTGCGCCTATCAAGAGCCCATGGTCTGGACCTGCATGGATGGCGCTCGAATTGATCCCTGAAGTTTTACGCGACGTCAAAGGCAGCGTCGCGTATCCGGACGCGTTTCAAGACGTCTAAACTTTAGCCGCCCGCTGGGATGAGCGTTTGTACTCCATATAATGCGGTTGTGTGTGCGCTCGCTTTGCCGAAATACCGCTCCACTAAATGCAACGCAAGTTCGACCCTCAACGTCAAGCCACCGGCCGTCGCTATTTTTCCATTCTCGACATAACGCGGACCACGAACCAACCGGACGGCCGCGAACTGCTTTTCGAATTGGTCATAAGAATCGTGATGCGCCGTCGCACTCAGGCCATCGAGCACGCCGGTTTTCGCAACCAGAAACGCGCCTGTGCGCGCGGACATTGACGAAGTTCGCGCTCGGCTGGCCTTTTTGATCCAGGCGATCTTCTGAGGCGCGTATTCGCCTTGCGCCCCTATGGTGACAACGTTCGGGGGGCGGAGAAGAGCGGCGTAACTGTAGTGGGGCGTGACGATAGCGCCGTTGCTCGCCGTCAATGGCGTCGTGTAGTTGACGGCGACAATCGCGTACAGGGGCCAGAAACCACGGTTGTTGAAATCCTGGCTCGTATCGCCGACTGGGCACAATTCAAGTTCGAGGTGCTTCTTTCGAGATCGCCGCGCTGTTTATCGGATCGACGAAATCGCGCAGGTCGTGGGCCGGGCGCTGAATTCCGACAGCGCGGCCTGGGCCTGGCTTCCAACGGTTGGACTTCGGACAGCTCGGATACGCGCTCGTGGCGCTGTTCATTGTCAACCTGGCTGTTGTCGTACGGCACGTGGCGGGTCATGCGTTTGGAAGAACGCATCGAACAAGTCTAACAAGTCACCACCTGCGGTCGAGATCTCCGCGTACAGCAGGTTGGCTCGGACGCCGGGACAGCAGACTCGTTATTTCCGTTAGCGCTGTTTGGTCATGTGAGCGTGCACCAGATCCACCGACGGTAGTTTCTTGAACGCCGTCGCGACGTTCGGCGGCAACGAATCCATGTGCTTGAGCAACATCGTCAGCTGCCAGATCTGGTCCTTGCTCAACGTCGCACCAAATGCGGGCATGCCGGTGAGCCGGATGCCGTGCGTGACGATCCAGTTGATCTTCGCCTCAGGGTCGTCTTCGACGCCGTGCCGGGCGAGCTGAGGCGGGCGCTGATATAGGCCGCGCGCGATAGCCGACATCTTGGCATCCGCCGCTCCGTGACACGCGGCGCAGTTCGCTCCGTAGAGCTTGACTGCAGCGGTCAGGTTGGCGTCGTTCAGTGGGAGCGGGTTTGCAGCATTGGCATCGATCTGTCGGGCGATGGTCGCTTGCAGCGACATCCGTGCGAGGAGCCGTTCAAGAGCGCCCGGTCGGGCATCGGCGTTTGCCGGTATCAATCCGCTCTTGAGAGCCACGACCATGATAAGCGCTGCAAGCAGGATGAACCCTACGATGCCGGCGACGATGCCCTTGGCCAATGTGCGCGTCCCTGCTGCTGGAATTCGGTCCTGAGATTGGCGTGGCGGCGCTAGGGTGCCCCGCCACGACATCAGTATAAGGGCACAACCTCAGGTGAGCCTGGGAACTTGTCGCCTGGCCTTGCGGTTAGCGAGCGGCCGACTACCGCGGTTTGAGCTGGTGAAGGATGAACTCGTTGCCCTCTGGATCCAGCGCAAACGCCAAAAAACATCCTGGTGTCTCATAAATCTTGGCGTCATCCACCATGCTGATACCATTCGCTTTGCAGGCCGCGACCGCCGCATTGATGTCGGCCACGCCGAAGTGCACACCACTGCCCTTCTCCCACTGCGCGTTCGGTGGTTTGACGATCGTGAATGTCTCGCCGGTCGGAAATGTCCATTCCGCGCCGATTCCAAAACTCAGGGTCGGATCGAAACCTAATAGGTCGGTGTAGAACTTCGTCGCGCGATCGACGTCTTTGACCAAGTATGCCGTCGTATCCATGCCCCGGATTCCGACTTTCGTTGCAGTTGCCATAGCTTATCCTTTCACGGTTTGTTCAGAGGGCGCAGCTCACTTGTTGCAGTTCAAGCTGAAACGGAAGCTTGATCAAACGGGCCAGGTGCAGGCCTCCGAGTGGAAAGCAGGCGACACACGACAGCGTCAGCCGTTCTCCCTACCGGTTTGCTGGTCCCTTTAGTAACCTAGGAAAGCGAGCATTGCACGCTCGTGCCTGCGCTCGCGGCGATGGCTACGCGCAGGCCGGATGCCCGCACTCGCACGCATGTGCTTCCGGATGTTCAGCCTGTTTCGCGCAGTGTCCGCTGCAGAAACGGCTGGACGCGGTCATGCACTTGCAGTGCTCGTGCTCGCATTTCTTTTGCTCTGTCATGGAGTGCCCCTTTCAAGCTCCGTAGAACGGCAATGCATGCCGAAACAGAAAATGCCGCGCACGCAGCGCCTCATCAAAGATCTCACCGAGGCGATCAGCAGACGCGAGGACCCGACGACTCCCGACCTCATCGAAGCGGTCAGCATCGCGGCCGAAGTGCTCGAGGACCTCATCGTGCATCTGAAGATGTCCCAGGCGAAGACGAAGATCTACCGCGACAGCCGCAAGTAGAATCAGCCGTGGCTGCGGGCTCTGCGGGTCTTCCGCTGCTCATCGCCTGTATAGTCACGCAGCGCCTTTTTGGCCGACAATGCCAAACGCGAGCTTTCCAGTGAATGGCGTTTGCTCGTGGCGAGCTCTTCCATCGCGTTCGACAGGTTTGAATAAGCAGCAAAAGCGTGCTCTACCTTCGCGGCTGCCAGCCCTTCCACCCTGACATCGTTACCGTGTTTCTCGCCTGCCTCCAGGACCAATTGGCGTAATCTTTCAATTTCGACCTCTACTTGCAGCGCGTGGTCGAGCACCTTATTGGTCACGCACCATTGGCATACGTGCCATGCATTGACGCGAAGTATTCGAACGGCTCTTTCATTACAGAGATCGCAGACCATTGGGTTGTCGACCTGACTTGGAGGGTTGCGCCAGGAATAGGCTGTGGCACCGCTTGATCTATGAACAGTATACGCCGCCTGGCTCCATTAAGTCGGTGCGCAAACGTACCAGTCCCTCGCTTCCTTTGCAGATTCAGGGCTCGAGGAGCGTCCCATTTTGTACCGGCCAGACCAGAACGCAAAACGGAGCGGTTAGTCAACCGCTCCGACCGTTGCGGTTCGCGCGGTTTAAACCGTTGCGAGCGCCGGAATCTTATGGTACGTCGACTGCACCACTTCGAACTGATTGACTTGCGGCGTGCCATCGATCATGTCGCCAAACGCCTTCATCACTTGCGGGTAGGTGCCGCCGTGATAGGTATCGGCATTTTCTTTGCTATCCCAAAAGCCGATCGTGCGGATCTCGGTGCCGTTTGATCTGGCAAGAGCGAGTTGCTCCTTGAAGCCCTGTTGCTTGCGCAGCATGGGGATGACATTTTTGTCGAGCGTCTCGGTGAAGTCGCTGAGGCGGTTAGGCTTGAGATTGATCGTGACAATACGAGCGTACATAAGCAACTCCTTAGAGTTGGCTTGGTTCAACAGTCGAAAGCGTAAGTGTTCAAACAGAAACCGCCACGCGGAATGCGCTTGGATAAGCGCCGGGGCGGCCTTATGTCAATGCCTAGAGTCGCTGTACGAGCATTATACCACAGTTTGCGCGGGTGTGCCGCAGTGCAGCGCGAGCGCACGCAACAGTTCACGTTCGCGAGCATTGCTCGTCATCCGCGCCGCACGTGCGAACTCAGACGCCGCTTCCGGCAGAGGACCAAGTCTCTCCAGCGAGTCCCACGTCACGGACGATGCGCGCCAAACGCGCGATGAGGCGGGCCGATTCGATCCGCCACACCACGTCGATGGTGCGCTGGGCGTCGTTATTCGTGACTAGCGCTTCGCGTTGGCGCTCATCTGCTCGCCCAAGCGGGTTTCGGCGGCGCGCAGCTCAGGGGTCAGCTCCTCGCCGAAGTCGGCGGCCTCGAACACTTGACGGATCTCGATCTCGGATTCCCCCTGGAATGGATTGGGGCAGCGCCCGACCCACTCGATCGCCTCTTCTTTGGACTTGACTTTGAAGAGCCAGAATCCGGCGATCAGTTCCTTTGTCTCGGCGAAGGGACCGTTGGTGACCGTGCGCTTCTCGCCCGAGAACTGCACGCGAGCGCCCTTCGCACTTGAATGCAAACCCTCAGCTGCGAGCAGCACGCCCGCTTTCGTGAGCTCCTCATTATACTTGCCCATTGCTTCCAGCAGCTTCGTGTCCGGCGGAGTGCCCGCTTCGGCCTCTTTATTCGATCTGACCATCACCATGAACCGCATGTCCGTTCTCCCTTCAAATCTTCGTTCGAGCCGGGCGTCCCGACGGTCGTTCGCGTCTGGACCGGTCTCTCTCCGTACGTCGAGCGGGCTTGCGCGAATTCGACAGGGTGCGTGAATGCTTTTTGAAGGCGGCCGGCCCGAAGCGAATCGCTGCCCGAGCCTTGGCCTTTTCGGCCTCGGCTGCGCGGTTCTTCGGCGGGGCGTTTGTCGCAAGCGACCGCAGCAGCGACTCGGCGATGGCGGCGATCCGGTCAACGGCGGCAAGAAATGGCGCCTCGTTCGCGTGCGACGGTTGCGTGAAGCCGCTGATCTTGCGGACGAACTGCAACGACGCGGCCCGCACTTCTTCCGTCGTCACCGGAGGCTCGAAGTTGAAAAGGGTTCTGATGTTTCTGCACATGGAAATATCCTTAGCCGGACTAGGCCGGCATAGAGAAGGGACGCGCTTGTCGCAGCGCTGTGCTTGCGGAGAGCTAGATCATTGTTCTGAGCGCAATGAGGCTTTCAATTGCGAGCGCAGCTCGGGGCTTTCCTTATGGCCATGACTTGTCACCGCGTGCTGCGTCGCTGCGGTGAGCACCTCATCCTCGGTGCCGGAGATCTTCAGGGAGCAGTTCTTATCGCTCGGGAAATCGCGGCAGTCCACATACTTACGGTCTGATGTCGCCATCGCTGGTCTCCTTTGTCCCTCCGGCCAACCAGCCGGCGGACGAGAGCTTACGAACGATGCCGGCTGAGAACCTCCCGTCTCGCAGGGTTGGGCAGGCGCCGGAGACGACGCTAGGAAATGGGGCTGACCAAGAAACACAGAGGAATGGGCATGCGAAAACATCTAGCGGCGCTCGGCGCTTTGAGCATCTTTGCCGTGACTTGCGTGGGACAGGTGCAGCCCGCGGACGCGCAGATGCTGCGCGCCAACCGCATCATGATCGAGAACGCGCACGCCGGCACCGATAAATGGCAGCTGCCGTGGACGGGCTTCACCGTGAGCGACGACATCAATCTGCAGATCAAAGGGTACGCCGGCCGTGAAAGCGCTGAACCGGGCGAAACCGTTCCGCTGAAAGTGACCGTGACGCCGGCACAAGCTTTCACCGTCGACGTCATCCGGTTGGGCGACTATCATGGGCTGGGCGGGCGGTTCATGGAACATCTCGGGCCCATCGCCGGCGTGCATCAACGCGCGTGTGGCATGGTGCGCTCGACGCGGATGAACGTGTGCGACTGGAACACGTCGGTCGCGTTGCACATCCCCCAGAATTGGATATCCGGCGTGTACGTCGCCGTGCTGAGCAATGCCGCGAAGTTCCAGTCGCTCATCCCGTTCTGGGTGGTCGAACAGAAGCGATCTTCAGACATGCTTTTCATCTCCTCGCTCAACACCTATGAAGCCTACAACGACTTCCCGTTCGACCCGCTGCCGTCCGATCCGAACCAGCTGCCGCAGACCGGCCACAGCTTGTACGATTTCAGCAGCGCAGGCAGCATCCCGGCGGTCAAGGTCACTTTTGACCGGCCCTTCAGTTCGCAGTACGGCAACCCGGGCGACGGCGGCGTATATGACTTCGAGCCCGAGCTGATCGGTTTTCTCGAGAAATCGGGCTACGATGTGACGTACGCGCCTGATCCGGTGATCGACGCCGACCCCGGCTCGTTGCAGTTGCACAACGTTGTCGTGATCGGCGGTCACGCCGAATATCAGACGTTGAACAGCTACAACGCTTTTTACGCTGTGCGTGACAATGGCGTCGGGCTTGCGTTCATCAGCGGCAATGAGATCTATTGGCAGGTGCGCTACGAGCCGAACTTCGCCGGCGTGCCGCGGCGCATCGTCGTGGGATACAAACATTTCGCGCTCGACCCAGTTCGCGACCCCCGACTGCGCACCATCAATTGGCGTGAACTCGGCCGGCCGGAGCAAAAGCTGATCGGCGTACAGCTGCCCGATCAAGGCTGGATGAGCTGGGGCGGCCAGCCATGGGTGCCGCAGCATACCGATCACTGGGCATTCGCGGGAACAGGCTTGCGCGCGGGCGTTCCCGTGAACGCCGAAGTCGCGGGCTACGAGATCGACAATTTCGATCCTAGGGTGGGACTGCCCGACGGCATCGGCTATACGTTGCTGTCCGCGTCGCCATTCCTCACCTCGTTCAACGTGACGAAGATCCAGAACTCATCCATCTACCTGAGTCAGGCGCAGAACTGGGTATGGGCCACGGGCTCAATGGATTGGTCGTGGGCTCTGTATCCAGGCGGGTCGAGCGCGGGCGGCAACAACGTGCGGCCGGCGTTGCAAGTCATGACTCACAACATCCTCAACCGCATGATTCACGATGCCCAAGAGCACGGTCAGCACGGTGCCGGCCCTTAGAAACAGCCTCCGTCTTCTCGCTGCAGTCACGCTGACCGCAGCCCTGGGTGGAACGGCCCACGCGGCGGCGGCCGCGTCGTACGATCTGCGCGGTTTGAAATACCGTGAGATCGGACCGGCCATCTCCGGTGGTCGAACGCCCGCGGTGGCGGGCAGCGATGCGGATCCGAATCTCTACTACGCAGGCGGAGCTGACGGCGGCGTCTTCAAAAGCGAAGATGGCGGGGTCACCTGGCGAGCAGTCTTCGACCAGCAACCAGCCGCCGCGGTGGGTGCACTCGCCATCGCGCCAAGCGATCCGGCGCAGGTGTGGGTGGGCACGGGCGAGGCGAACCCGCGCAACGACGTGCAGCGCGGCGACGGCGTGTGGCGCTCCCGCGACGGCGGCCGCACATGGCAACATCTTGGCTTGGAGGACGCCGGTTCCATCGCGGCGATCTCCATCGATCCGCACGACCCGCGCCGCGTCGTGGTCGCCGCGCTTGGTCAAATCTTCCGCGACAATACGACGCGCGGCGTCTACACCACGCGCGACGGCGGAGCACACTGGACGCATGCGTTGTATCTCGGACCATCCATTGGAGCGTCGGATGTGGTTCGCTCGCCAAGCGACCCGCAGACGCTGTTCGCCGGCATGTACCCGCTGCGCAGGCTGCCTTGGAACTTGATCAGCGGCGGCATGGGCGGGGGCATTTTTCGTTCCAGCGATGGCGGGATTACTTGGCATAAGATCAGCGGTCACGGTCTACCCGCGGACCCTACGGGACGTGTCGGCTTAGCGGCCGGCACTCACGGGAGATTGTACGCCATCATCCAGTCAAAGGCGGGTGACATCTGGCGCTCCGACGATGGCGGCCGGCAATGGGCGCTGATGCCGCATAGCTATCTCGTGGGCGAACGACCGTTTTATTTCAGCCGCCTTTCGGTCGATCCATCAAATATAAACCGCGTGATATCCGTCGGTCTGCAGCTCGCCTTGTCGACTGACGGTGCGCACAGCTTCAGGCACATATCCGGGAATGCGGGCTGGGACTATCATGGGGTCTGGTGGTCGCACGACGGCCGCCGTATCATTGTGGGCAGCGACGAGGGCGTGACGATGTCGCTGGACGGTGGGCGGCGCTGGCGCCAACCATACCAGCTACCCTTCGCCCAAGTGTATCATGTCGGATACGACGATGCGCTGCCTAACTATCACGTCTGCGTGGGCCTGCAAGACAACTCGTCGTGGTGCGGCGCGGCGAATAGCGACTCGGGCCTGGGCGTTCTCGACCGCGATTGGCTGATCACGGGCACAGGCGACGGCATGTGGACGCTGTACGATCCGCTCGACCCACACCTGGTATGGTCGACCTCGACGAACTCCGGCACAGGCCAAGTCTATTTGTGGGACTCACGAACGCAGCAAGCCGCCGACGTATCGCCAGATGCAGAACTCAACGGGGTTGCGCCCGTGACGGCGTTACAACAC
>JALYZS010000104.1 GCA_030948745.1 Vulcanimicrobiota bacterium
CGCCTAGGCGTTGTAGGCCCGCAACGTTGATCGCGGTCGTGCCCGGGCTCGTCGGGCGATGACTGGTTATTCTGGATTCGAGGGCGGCGATGCCATCACCACGCATCGTGCTAATTAGTGGCGCACCAGGCTCAGGCAAGACGACGCTTGGCCGCCACCTGGCCGACGCGCTCAGTGTGCCGCATGTCAACAAGGACCGCATCCGAGAAGGGTTGTGGCTCACAGATCCATCGATAGCCCGTGATGGGGACCAGATCTGGGGTATCTGGATGTCCTCAGTGCGGCTCCTGCTTACCGCCGGCGTTTCCGTCGTCGTAGATCAGACGCTCTATCGAGGCAGGTCGGAAGCAGACCTGTGCTCGCAACTCCTGCCACTCGGTCGGGCCGTGAACGTGCATACGCGCTCACGGCTGGCTGACTCCCGCTGGCGCGCGAAGGTATCTGACGATCCGCGATGGGAACCCGAGCAGCTGCTTCAGCTATTCGCCCAGGCGGAACGCAATACCGCGCTGTGGACGGATCCACTGGACCTCGGCTGCCCCAGGATCGAGGTGAAGACGACGGATGGCTACGATCCGACAATCACCGAAGTGGTAGCGTGGATCATGGCCCAGCCGTGATACCCGCGCGCGTCAGCGCGTAACCAGCCAACGAAACTCGTCGGCGTCGAGCGTCCGGCGGATGACGAGCGCCTCGGCGACGCGCTCAACCAGCGCCCAGGTGGTTGGGTCCTCCAGGCGGCGCCGCGCCGCGTCAAGTCCATTGGTGATTGCGAGCGCGCTCTCCACATCGTCGCCGCCGGTCATGACGCGGGCGATGCGGGCGGCGGTGGCACGGTCACCAGAATCCGATCGCCGTCGATGCGGCAAAGCGCGGGCTACACCGGCCTCACCGGCCATGACCGCGATGAGCCGTGCCCCCGTGGCGATGCCGCCGCGGGGGTACGCCAATTGCACCAAGCCAAGGTACACCTCGGCGCGCGGCGTGATCGCGACATGCAGCACCCGGTCCCCCTCCTGCCAGCCCAGCACGGCGTGGGCGGCCTCGTGGACCGAGAGGCTGCGGTCGTCCAAGCGATGCGGGCGCGGGCCGTCGTCCAGCCGGTAGTGGCGCGCGAGCGCGGCGCGCGCCTTGTGGAGTCGCGTCTTCAGCGCGCCGACCGGGATAGCGAGCTCGCCGGCAGCCCCGTCATACGACAAACCGCGCAGGTAAAACATCTCGACCGCACGGCGCTGGCCGGCCGGCAAGTCGGCGACCGCCGAACGCACACTGCGCACGAGGTCGGCGGCGACGAGTGTCCGTCGAGCGACGGCGCCAGACCGGATCCGAGCAGCCAGGTGCCGAGTTGCTCGTCCTCGATCGGCAGCGGCGCGTGCGGTGCGAGGCGCGCACGCGTTCGGCGGCAGACCCGGATCGCGATGCCACGCAGCCAGTTCTCAAACAGATCCGGCTCGCGCAGGCTCTGCAGCCGCAGCAGCGCGAGTAGCAGCGTGTCCTGGACGCAATCATCCGCCAGTGCCGGGCCGGCGACGCGTCGGCACAGGCGCGTCAGGTCTGTGACGTGCGGCGTGACGAGCGCACCGAACGCCGCGCGATCGCCGCCAACGGCGAGCCGCACGAGCACTTCGTCGCCGCTCGCTCCGCTCACGTTTGCTGACGCGCCAGTTTGCTCATGTACTGAGCGTGGCCCGAATCTGGTCGGCGTCGAGCACCTTCTGGCGCCGAGCTGCTGCGCGAGCGCATCGACGAGCTTCCAGTTGGCGGGCTCCTCCAGGCGGTCGCGCACGCGGGGCCACTCGGCTTCAATCATCGCACGCGCGGCGGCTTCGTCCACGCCGACCTCGGCGGCGCGGCGGATGGCGTGCTCTCGGTCGACCCTGCCGCCGGCCTCTACGACGCTCTCGGGCGCACCGTGGATCGTGGCGGCGACCTCGCCCGCAACCAGGAGCGCAACCAGATCACGCAACGCTTGCTGCTGGTCGGCACTCTCGGTCGGCGTGGGCTGCTTCGCAGGGTGCATCCCCTGCTTTGGATCGGTGCGCGCGATGCTCAAGCGGACGATGGTGCCGCCTTGCAAGTGATGGACGACGGCGTGGCC
>JALYZS010000116.1 GCA_030948745.1 Vulcanimicrobiota bacterium
ACGCGTCGATCGCGACACGGTGTTCCGGTGCCGCTTGCACATGCTGCGCGATAAGCCCCATGATGCCGGTCGCCGCCCCGCTCTTTTTGGCTTCGAACAGCAGCTGCGCGCCCGCGCTGCCTAGGCCGCCGTCACCGCCGACCTGCGAGAGCGTCGCGCGCTTGGCCTCGCGCTGTACCACCTTGGTGTATGTCTCGTCGCGCGTCGTTTGCGCGGCATCCCTCGCGCCATCCATCGCCGCCGATTCCCGTTCAAGGCTTTCGCACAGCGCACGCACCCGGGCGTGCTCCGCGGCAGCCGCTTCTCTCGCCGCGACGGCTTCTTCTCGGCGCTGACGCGCGGCGCTGACGCTGTGGGTGGCCTCCGCTATTTCGTGGTCGATCCGCTTGGCCGCATCCAGCGAACGCTGCCATTGCGCGCTCGCCGCGTTGATCGCCGACGTGCCCTCCGCGAGCGCCGCTGCCGCACGGGTGCGCTTATCTTCGACCGCTCGCAGCACTGCATAAGCCGCTTCCCAGTTGGCGGTCGCACTCGATTCCGCTGCCGCGGCGGCTTCGGAAGCAGCCAGCGCGTCGTCACGCAGAGAGCGGCTGCTGCGCAGATCCTCGGAGGTGCTCGAGAGCCGGCGATCGGCGTCTGACTCCGCGAGCGCCGCCGCGTCGACCTCATGCTCGAGCGTTTCGCTATGCCGGCTGAGTTCAAGCATCTTTGCCTGCGCCGCAGCTTGCGCAGAGGCGTGTTCCGCCAACGCCGCCGCGACTTTGGCATGCGCGGCATTGCGTTCGTCCAGCGCGAGCGACGCTTGATACTCTTCGTAGCGCGCTTTGTTGAGGTCGGTCTGCAGCTGCGCATCTTTGCTTGCGCTGGATTTCGCTGCGCTCTCATCTTCTCCGAGCTGGCTCTGGATGGCGCTGCGTTCTTCCCGTCGCGCACTCGTCTTGCGGAGAAACGAAAGGACCTCGAGATCGCGCAGCTGCTGGCCGGCCTTTTGGTAGCGTTTGGCGCGGCGTACTTGCTGCTCGATGGCCGGGATCTGTTTTTCGAGCTCCGCGAGGAGGTCGTTCACGCGTAACGCGTTGGCCGCCGTCTGCTCGAGGCGACGCTGGGCTTCGCGCTTGCGCATCCGGTAGCGGCTCGTACCCGCGACGCCTTCGAACAGCTCGCGGCGCTGCTCCGGCTTGGCCGACAGAATCGCATCGATCTCGCCTTGCGACACGATGGCGGCCAGCTCTGCGGCGAGCCCCGTGCCGAGCAGCAGATCTGTGATGTCGCGCAGCCGTACTTGCGTCCGGTTGAGGAAGAATTCACTTTCGCCACTGCGATAGACGCGGCGTGTGATCGCCAATTCGCTGAACGTGCTGGGCACCGCGCCGTCGCTGTTGTCGAAGGTCAGCGTCACTTCGGCCATGCCCATGGAGCGGCGTTGCGAGTTGCCGGCGAAGATGACGTCATCCATGCGCGCACCGCGCAGCTGCCGTGCGCTCTGCTCGCCCAACACCCAGCGCACGGCGTCGACGAAGTTCGACTTGCCCGAGCCGTTGGGGCCGACGATGCCGGAGATGCCTGGTTGGAACTCGAGACGCGTGCGGTCTGCGAACGTTTTGAAGCCGAAGAGGTCGATGCTCTTAAGGTAGATGGACCTTACCTCATGTCCGAGCGCGGGTGTTGCGCAGCGTCGCGAGCGCTACACGCGCCGCCGCTGCCTCCGCTTCCTTTTTCGTCGCCCCGACGCCGCTGCCGGCGGCCGCGCCCGCAGCCGTCACCGTGACGCTGAACCTGCGGTCGTGCGCCGGACCGCTCTGTGCGGTGACGGTATAACGCGGGGCTTCTTTAAACTTCGCCTGTGTGTATTCTTGCAGCGCCGTCTTCGGATCGGTGCTCGCGGCGGGCTGCACGTGCGCGAGATGCTCGCGTTGCACGAACCGCCGCGCTGCCTCAAATCCTTCGGCGACGAAAAGCGCGCCGATCATCGCCTCAAGCGTCGCCGCTAAGATCGACGGCCGCTGCGCCCCACCGGCGGCAGCTTCGCCTTTGCCGAGCAGCAGCTGCTGCCCGACCTGCAAACGCCGCGCGGTCTGGGCCAACGCGGTCTGCGAGACCAGCGACGCGCGCAGCGGGGAGAGCTTCCCCTCAGCTCTGTCGGGGTGCTGTGCGTACAACGACTGGGCCACGATTGCTCCCAGCACGGCGTCGCCTAAGAACTCCAGCCGCTCGTTGGAGGTGTGGCCTGGCGGACTGCTGGTCTGCGCCGCGTAGGAGTCGTGGGTGAGCGCCATGTCGAGCAGCTAGCACTCGCCCTGCGCTGCCAACTTGAAGCCCAGCCCCCGCCCGTACCGGCGAAGAGCGCGCTTGCGTGCGAGCGACCGAGACACCCGGTCAGTTAGGGGAGAACTTGCGCAAGACGAGGACCGCGTTGTGACCGCCGAAGCCGAACGAGTTCGACATCGCCACGCTGATATCGGCCTTGCGCGCCACATTCGGAACGCAGTCGAGGTCGCAGCTGGGATCGACGTGCGCGTAGTTGATGGTGGGGGGCAGGATGCCTTCGTGGACGGTCAGGACACTGCAGATGCCTTCCAGCGCCCCTGCCGCCCCCAGCGCGTGGCCGAACATCGACTTGTTCGAGCTGACCGGCACGGTCTTGGCATGCTCGCCGAAGACCTGATGCACCGCCTGCGTCTCGGCCGCATCGCCGAGGTCGGTCGATGTCGCATGCGCGTTGATGTATTCGATGTCCGTCGGCTGCAGGCCGGCATCGCGCATGGCGCGCTGCATGGCGAGCTTGACGCCGTGCGCCTTCGGATCGGGCGCCACCATATGGTAGGCGTCGGACGACTTGCCATACCCGATCAGCTCGGCGTAGATGCGCGCGTCGCGTTTTTGCGCGCTCTCCAAAGACTCCAGCACGAGCGCGCCGCCGCCTTCCCCGATGACAAAACCGTCGCGGTCCTTGTCGAACGGCCGGCTGGCCGTCGCGGGGTCGTCGTTGCGTGTCGACAACGCCCGCATGGCGCAAAAGCCGCCGACGGCCAGTGGCGTGATGGGCGCCTCTGAGCCGCCGCAGATCATGGCCTCGGCCTCGCCATATTGGATCGTGCGGAACGCATCGCCGATCGCGTTGTTCGAGGAAGCGCAGGCCGAGACTGCCGTTTGCGTCGGGCCGTGGATGTTGAACCTCATCGAGATGAGGCCGGGCGCGATGTTGCTGATGAGCATGGGGATGAGGAAGGGCGACAGCCGGCTCGGCCCCTGCTCGATCATGATCTTGTGCTGCTGCTCGATCGTCAGGATGCCGCCGATGCCGGAGCCCATGATGATGCCGATGTCATCGCGGTTGTCGTCATTGATGACCAGACCCGCGTCCTTGACGGCCTGCTCGGCGGCGACGAAGGCGAATTGCGCGAAACGATCCATCTTGCGCGCATCTTTCTTCCCGATCGCGGCCGCAGGATCGAAGCCGCGCACCTCGGCGGCGAACTTGGTGGGCAGCGACGACGGGTCGAAGAGCGTGATGTGATCGACGCCACTACGGCCGCTGACGACGTTCGCCCAAAACTCGGCGACGGTGTTGCCGAGCGGCGTGACTGCGCCGAGGCCGGTGATGACGACGCGGCGCACGTGCCCGTTGCCGATGGAAGCCCTGGTACTCACTGCATGACCCTCTTCGCTTTGAGCATGTGAACCCTTTTCAACCTACCGCTCTGTGTCGCCGTCGCGAGCACTGCGATGAGTGGACGTCGTGCTGGCGACGCATCCGTGGTATGATGCCACCGCGTCGATGAGCGTGAACTTCGCATGCGCAGCTGCCGATGATGAAAGGGGAAGTCAGGGCAGAAAAGAACTTCCGCGCGAGGATTTTTTGAAGTCCCCGCACCCTCCGGCCAGCGCGCGATAACCGCCGGATCTCCGCCGAGGCGGAACGCATGTGAGATGACGAGGCGTACAGCAACGCCCCACGCGCACCGGAAGTCCAGAGGGGAGGTGACCTGCACACCGTGGCAAAGAAAAAGGCAGCGAAGAAAACTGCAAAGAAGGGCAAGAAGAAATAACCACGAGAGTTTTCTCGGGTTACTGACGTCTTCGAGGGGTCGTTGCCTTGCGCAACACCCCTTCTTTATTGAGCGAGGCAGCCATGGTTGATCCTGAACCTGTCAATGCTCCGGCGTCTCTGCCGATCTACCAGGCGGCGGGCTGGGTCTTCCGCGATCTCGATGAGGTGGACGCGGTCTATGAGGCGCGCGCCCGGGGCGTCGTGTATGGCGGCTCAGGCAGTCCGAACCACTGGGCCTTGGAGGCTGCGCTTTGCCGGCTGCACGGTGCCGAGGCTGCCTTGGTCACGGCCGCCGGCATGTCTGCCTTCACGGCGCTACTGCTCAGTGCAGGACGCAGCGGCACCTGCGTCGCCGCTGCAGACGGTCTCTACGGCAACACGACGCATCTGTTGCGCGATTTTGAGAAGTTTGGGATCGTCGTCCGGCTGGTGGATCCGGCGCAGCCGGAAGCCGCCCGTACCGCGCTGGCGCAGCCCGGCGATATCCTTATCATCGAGACGATCTCCAATCCGCGTATCCAAGTCGCCGACGTCGCGCGCTTGGCAAGCGTCGCCCACGATCGCGGGGCTCTCGTCGTGGTCGACAACTCGCTGGCCTCGCCGTATCATTGCAAGCCGTTGGATCTGGGTGCCGATGCGGTGATCGAGAGCATCACGAAGTTCATGGGCGGACATCACGATCTCGTGCTCGGTTGTCTGCTCGGATCCAGCGCGCTCATCGAAGCTGCGCGAACGGTAGCGCGACGCGCGGGATTGTCGGGCCCCGCATTTGAGACCTGGCTCGCGACGCGCTCGTTGCCGGAGCTGGAGCTGCGCCTGACGCGTTCGAGCGCGAGCGCGCTTGCGATCGCGCAGTGGCTGGAACAGCAGCCGCCGATCCGGGCGGTGCGCTACCCCGGACTGCCGTCCAGCGCGAACCACGAAACCGCGCGCCGCACGCTGCGCAACGGTTTCGGATCGGTGCTTTCCTTCGAACTGGCGCCCGAGCGTGCAGCGGTGAACAACTTTGTGCGCGCGTTAGAGCGCGTGCGCTTGGTATTGTCGTTCGGCGGAACGGAGACGACCGTCTCGCACCCAGGCACGTCGTCGCATCGCGCCCTTTCGGCCGACGAGCGTCAGAGGCTTGGCGTTCACGACGGCTTTATGCGCTTGTCCGTCGGCATCGAGGAGACAGCTGACATCATCAGCGACCTCGCGCGCGGGCTGAACGCGCTTTAGGTTTCTGGCGCTCACGAAAACGTCGCGCCTTGTCGCGGTTTCCACACGAGGCCATCGAGCACCAGTTCCTTGAGTAATTCTTGGAATAGTCGAAGAACGCCCAACGGCACGTGTCGTCGCCGCAGATCTTCAGACGCTGCCAGCTTCCATCAAGCATCGCGAGGGTGGTGATCGCAAGCAACCGTCCCATCGCCTCGTCCACTCCGCTCGCCACCGGCGCGAATGTCGCGCTGCCGTCAGGTTTGAATTGCACGAGCAGCTGGGCGCCGCGGGCGGCCCGGCTTAGCGTTTGCGCCGAGGCGGGCTTGAGCGCATGCTCGGCATCAGCGGATAGCAGATCGCGCAACGCCTCGCGCACGTCTTTGGCGTGCCGCAGGTCGTTCTCGGAGATCCGCTCGGTCCGATTCATCAAGCCTCGATCGATCAACCACGCCTTGAGAGCAGCAGCGCTGCTGAGCTCTTCCCGGCCCGGGCGCGGGTCCAACGTGTTGATGAAAGATTGGACCAGCGCCAGTTCGCCCGGAGCAGGCTTGCTCTCTCCGCTTTGTTGTGCGGTGTCCGTCGCTTCGGCCATATTCATCCCGTCCATGTGAAACCATTGTAACGATGTTGGTGGTTATTGACAATAGGCGTGTCCCGGAATTGCCGGTATTGAAGTAACTTCCTATATATCTTGACTAGTTAGGGCTAACTGGCGTATACTCTTAGCAGGTTATAGGCTAAAAGAAAGAGGCAAGCTCATCATGGTTCAGGATATTCGGGCTCACGGCGCCGCCACCCAGGACGTAAACGCGTTGCGCCGGACCAGTCTCGTACGTGTGGCAACCGGCGCGAGCACTGCGCTGTTCGGCGGCTGGGGTGTACGCATATGAAACGAGCTGCACTTCGGCGCTCGGGATCCCCGCTGCGCGGCGATAC
>JALYZS010000133.1 GCA_030948745.1 Vulcanimicrobiota bacterium
GCCGAGCTCATCGCGAAGGACGGTGCGGTTCACAGGTTTGGTTACAAAACTTGCGTTGACCGGAATACCGGAGACGATGATTCTCGAGCGATCGATACCGCGGCCGATCATGGTGGCCCGCATCTCATCGGATGCCACTGCATAGCCGTCAATATTGCGATGAATCCAGAACGTGTGGACGGCAAAATCGGTTACGACGCCCATGACGGGCGGCGAGTCTGCAAACTGCTTCTTGTACTCGGCCATGACGCCGCACGGAAAGGCGTGCGTGCACACGACGACGTCGGGGTGCAGCTCGGCAACGAGCTGGCGCAGGTTCAACGCCGTGTAGTGATGGAGCCACTTCTTGAAGCCCGATATATTCGTGGCGCGCTCGGCCTGATCGTAGACGTACTTGTAGAGCTGCGGCAGCAGCTTCACCATGCCGATGTAGCCGTTGCTCGCGACGCGGTGGAAGACGGTGGAAGCATAACGATATGAATCGACGACTTCGCAGCGCACGTACGGGCGGCGCTGTGACAGCGCCGAGGATACCGCTTGCGCCGCAGCCGTATGGCCCTCGCCGACGCTGGCCGACAAGAACAAGATGACCGGCGAGTCGGCCCGCCGGCGCGGATGCGCGATGCTGGCCTCGAGCGCTATGTCTGGTCCTCCTGTGGCGCCTCATCCGCATGCTGCAAGAAGTCGGTCAACACGTCTTGCGCCAGAGCCTCATCTTGCAACAGCCTGCCCATGCCGTCGGTCACGATGAACTCATCGGCATCTTGGCTGTAGCAGACGGCGAACCGTTGCGCTGCGTCGTCGTCTTGCACGATGCCGACCACCTCGAATTCGCGCCGCTGCCCCGCGCCGTCCGCATGCGGCTGAGCCCCGGCGGCTTCGACGACGATCGTGTCCTCGATCTCGACATGCTCCGCTTCCAGCCGCCGGCCGTTGTGCACGCTTTGAGATTGTTCGTGTTGCATGGGCTGCTCTCCTTAACGGAGGGGTTCAGCGCAGATATTTACGTTCGGCCGCCCGTTGTTCATCTAAAGTCCGTGAAAATTGGTGCCGGCCGTTGCCGCGATAGACGTAATACAAGTAGTCGCTCGCAGCGGGATGAAAAGCGGCGAGCAGGGACTTTCTTCCGGGATTGGCGATCGGCGTCGGCGGCAGGCCCGCATAGCGATAGGTGTTGTACGGACTGTCGATGCGCAGATCGCTGAAACTCAACGCATTCTTGTGCTGCGGCAGTGCGTATTCGATCGTGGCATCCACCTCGAGCGGCATGCCGATGCGTAAACGGTTATAGTAGACTCCCGCCATGGGCGCCCGTTCCGCATCGACCTTTGCCTCGCGCTCCACCATCGATGCGATGATGACGATCTGTGGCACGGTGAACCCAAGCCGCCGTGCCAACAGCGCGTGCTGCGGCGGCAGTTCGCGCATGAACTGCTGCGTCATCATGCCGATGAGGACCGTAGGCTTGGCGTGGCGCGGCACCAGATACGTGTCGGGGAAAAGATAGCCCTCGAGACCCTTGTTTATCGTACCGTCGAGCGACAGCCGGGTGTGCGTGATGATATCGTCAAAGGTCTGCACACTGCCGAAGCCCGCCGCAGCCAGCCGCCGCGCCACCTGCCGCGCGGTGAACCCCTCGGGAATCGTGATCCACACATTCGCGGGATGGCCGCCGCCGGCTAAGATCGTCGCGATTTCGGTGATGGTCGCATGCGCCGGAAAATCATACTCAGCGGCTTGGATGGACCCCCCAAACCGTCTCGTGCGGATGTATCCCGACAACAGCCGGGCTGAGGAGACGACCCCCTCGGCGCGCAGCTGCGCGGCGATGGAGCTGGTGCTGCTGCCCGGCGCGATGTCGCTGACCACGGGAGTTGTCGGAAATCGCCGATCGGCGTAGATAAGCCAGCCCAGCAGAGCGATTCCGACCGCTAGCAGCAGCGCAATCGTGGCGCAACCGCAACCGAAGACGCGCATCTTCAACGCTCGCGCCGCAGCGAGAGGTAGGATTGCAAGATCTCGACCGCTGCCAGCTGGTCGACGTAGCGTCTGCGTTTGCTGCCGGAGATCTCGAGCTCGCGCAGCTTCTGCGTGGCAGCGCCCGTGCTGAAGCGCTCATCCTGCAGCGCGACCTCGCCCGGAAACGCCGCGCGCAGCGCGCTGATAAACGCATCCATCTTCTTGGCGGCCGGTCCGCTGCTGCCATCCATCCGAATGGGATAACCCAGCACGATGACGCCTACCCCCCGTTCGCGCGCGATCGTCAGGATCTGTTCTATGTCACGTGCGCGCGTCGTGTGGCTGATCGTCGCCAGCGGCAGCGCCGGGAGGCCCGCGCCTTCGTTGATGGCAAGACCGATGCGCACGCTGCCGTAGTCGACGGCCAGAACAGCGCTCACGCCTTGGGCGCCGCAGCGCGCCGGCGAGAAGACTGTTCCAGGCGTTCGCCAGCAGCGACGATGGAGAGCGACTTCGAGCGCCGCCCCAGCTGATGTTCGACGAATGCATGCGTCGCTTCGTACACCCGTGCGTCGCTGCGGCTAGGCGCATCGCCGTCCCCGCGTCGGGCGATCGTTGTGAGCCGCTGCGCGCGCGCAGCGCGTAAAGCGCTGAAATCACGTGCGCTGAGCGCGAGCAGGCCGCGCGCTTCGACGCCATCGGCGGCGGCTCGGATCTGCTGCAGGCATGCGCTGCACAACAGGCCGCCGGCCTGGGGGGACAGCGTCGCACGTCCGGCGCGCAGCGGACGGCTCCCAAGCGGACTTCCGCAGCGCGCGCAGCCGTCTAGTTCCGGAGCGACGCCGAGCGCGTTCAAGATGCGTAGATCGGCGACCGCCAAGAGCAGATCTCGATTCAGCGTGGGGTCCGCGAGCGCGGTCTGCAATTCACACAGCAGCTCGTACAATTCCGGCACGGCAAGGTCGGGCTCGCACAGCGCGTCGACGATCTCGGCCGTGTACGAGGCGATCGCGAACGTGTCGGGATCCACCAGCCGGTCCCAGATCGACTTCACGCTTTGCACGGCGGTGATGACATCCAGCGTTCGGCCCATATGCAGCGACAGCTGGGCGCGGGTGAAAAAATCCAAACGCGCGCCGAAGCGGCTGTGGGCCTTGCGAACGCCCTTGGCGACGGCGCTGATCTTTCCACGTTCGCGCGAGAATAGCGTGATGATGCGGTCCGCCTCGCCCAGCGGGCGCCGGCGCAGCACAAAGGCCTCAACTGCGTACGATTTCACAAGTATCCGAGCGCCGCGCTCTGGGCGGCGAATGCGACAGGGCCAGGCTTAGGCAGCCAGTGGTTAGAGCGCGCTTGCCCCCACCGACTCGGGCTCCTTCTTCTTGCCCTTCTCGATGCTTTCGCCCGTGAACGGCGAGGAGAGCAGCCGCTCAAGCGATGTGACGCTATAGGATCCATCGCCACGGCCGCGGATGACGAGCATGCTGGGCGAGAATTCACTGAGGACTTGCCGGCAGGCGCCACACGGCACGACACCGCTGTCGTCGCCGCCGGCAACAGCGATCGCGACGATGCTGCGCGCGCCGGCAGTCGCCGCGGCACCAATGGCCACGCGTTCGGCGCACATCGAGAGCCCGAGCGATGCGTTCTCCACGTTTGCCCCGGTGAAGATCCGGCCGTCCGCCGTGAGCAAGGCGGCCCCGACGGGGAATTGCGAATACGGCGCGTAGGCGTTCAGACGTGCTTCCCAAGCTCTGCTCACGAGCGCATCCAGTTGAGCGTCGTCCAATCTAGGCACCCAGGACCCTCCTGCTCTTGTGTCTGTGGTGACGGCTCAATGTTCAGCCGACTGCGTAGTAATCGTACCCGCGCCGGGATCGTTTGCAACCTGCGCATTCTTGATGCGCACGGAAAGCAACCTTCTGCCGGCCGTCTTTTCCACAACTAATTCAACCCCGCCGTCGATCACGACGTGCTCGCCGGGCACCGGGACACGTCCGAACAGGCCGAACGTGTAACCGCCGATACTTTCGAAGTCCTCCGTGGGCAGATGCAGCCCCAACTGCTCATTGACATCATCGATATTCATCCGCGCGTCGACGATGAACTGGCCGTCCTCCGCGGGCGTGATCTCGGGCGCATTATCGTTGGATTCGACGTCATATTCGTCCATGATCTCGCCGACGATCTCTTCCAGCAGATCCTCCATCGTCACCAGACCGGCGGTGCCGCCGTATTCATCGACGACGATCGCCACCGAAACTTTCTCGGCTTGCATCTCGCGCAGCAGATCCGCGACTTTTTTGTTCTCCGGAATGGCCTTGATCGGTCGCATGAGCGAACGCAGCGGCGCGCTGAGCTCGCCCCGTGAGACGTAGGCGAGCAGCTCGCGATCGTGCACGACGCCGACGACGTGGTCGATGTTCTCTTCGAACACGGGCAGCTTCGAGTAGCCCTCTTTGATGACGAGCTCGACGCCTTTCCGCACCGGATCGGCGACATCTGCGCAGACCATGTCGGTGCGCGGCGTCATGACCTCGCGTACGACCGTGTCGCCGAACTCGAAGATGGAATGGATCATCTCCTTTTCTTCTTCTTCGATGACCCCTTGTTTTTCACCGACGTTCACGAGCGTGCGGATATCACTTTCGGTGACGTACGGGCCGCCCGCGTGGGGGTCGCCGCCGAGCAGCTTGATGATCCGTGCGGTCAAGGTCACGATGCCCCAGGTGACAGGCCGCAGCACCGTGTTCACGGCTTGGAGGAAGCCTGCCAGGCGCGGCGCCCAGCGGTTGGCATCCTGCACCGCGACCATCTTCGGCACGATCTCGCCGAAGACCAGCAATGCGACCGTCATGAGGACCGTGGCTGTGAGCACGGGGCGTTCGATGCCATACGCGATCGCGGCCCACGTGGCGAGCGAGTCGGCGGTCAGCAGCACGATGGTGTTGCCGACGAGGATGGTCGTGAGGTAGTGATTGCGTTCGTCGACGAGCCGGATCAGACGCGCGGTCTTGCCGTTGCCGCTGCGCTGCAGTATGCGCAAACGGCTGAGCGCGAGCAGCGCTGCCTCGGACGCGGCGAACAAGCCGGCCAGCAGGACCAAGACGACGATGCCGATGAGAGCAAATGCGCGGGAGTCGGGCATCAGCGCAGAAAGACTGCGGCGGTCACGAAAACGCCGCCCCAGCCAAAGGCGCCGTGGAAGCGTGCCTGGCCGCAGGCGAGCGACGGATCAGCGATGATTGCATGTCTGCGTTTTCACGCTCCCGTGGGTTCGCGTTTTCCGGTCTTGATTCCACCTGGCGACTACAGCGATAAAACGCTCTCAATGGCCAAAAAACCGGGCCCACAACAGCGGCACGTACAACAAAAGGCCTACCGCCAGCGCTGAGAGGCTGGCCACCAGAACGGCGCCTGCACCGGCGTGCTTGGCAAAGCGAGCGAGCGGATGGGTGTCGGGCTGGATGAGATCCACCACATGCTCGAGACACGTGTTGAACAGTTCGGCGGCGAGGACGATGCCGATCATCACGGTCAGAGCGACCCACTGCCACAGGCTGAACCGCAACCACCAGGCCACGGCGACCGCGATGACCGCCAAAACGAGCTGCAGCCGGAAATTCGGCTCCTCCACGATCGCCCGCCGGATGCCGTCGCCAGCGTCCGCGAACGCAGAACCGAGCGGACGGTCAGACATCCGCCACCGCTTGCAACAATCTGCGCGTCAACGCATGCATGCGGCCAGCCGCCCGCCGTTCGTGATGGTCGTATCCGCACAAATGCAGCGTACCGTGGATGAGCAGGCGCTGCAGCTCGCGTTGCAACGGAGCGCCGTAGTCGCGCGCTTGCCGGGCGGCCGTCTGGTAGGAGATGATCACGTCGCCGAAGGGTTCGCCGCAGCGGCACCCGTCGCCCAGCGGAAACGCGAGGACATCCGTCGCCGTGTCGATCGCGCGGTAACGTTGATTCAGCTCGCGGATCGTCGCATCGTCGACCAGGTTGACGCCCACGTCGCCGACGACGTGCGGAGCTGCGCTGCGCAGCGTCGCGAGCACGGTTCTACGCAGGCTATCCGCGCGCACCGAGGCCAGGCGTGGCGACTGCCACAAAACACGGGGCGCGGCCACCGCCATCTTACCAGCCAGCTGGTGTGTGTCCCAAGGATCGCAGCGCGGCGCACGGGCCGACGATCGCCGCTGCGACAAAGGCATTCGCCACGGCCCTCGGATTGCTGCGAAAACTGAACGCGATGTTGGCTTGCGTCGTGCCGCCAGCAGCGGTTGGCGCGCCCAAGCGGTTGAATGCCGTCGTGCCGCTCTCCAAGGTCATGAGCGTCAGCCCGTCGGTCGTCGCGGGCGGGGGCAACTCAGGGGCGGGAAGGGTCGCCGCAGACGCAACGCTCATCCGGGCCGCCGGAGCGAACACGGGTGAGGGCGGCGCCGCTGCGACGCGGCGCTGCACCTCGGCCGCGAGCGTGGACACGCCCGCCGCAGTGAGCGCCTGGCGTAGCTTCTCCTTATCGGCATCGCTGAGCGTGCCGAGACGGCTGGAAACAGCCCGCATGCGGATGGGCACGGATTGCTGGACGGACTGCGAGGATTGCTGAACGGATTGCGCAGACTGCTGGCGAGATTGCACCGCGCGTTGCAACTGCGCAGTGGCCTGCGGCGCGGCGGCCTGTGGCGCAGCGGTTTGCGCGGGCGGCACGGGGCGGGATGGCTCCTCCCGCGCTTCTGCCAGCCTGCGTTTGCGTTGCGAGAACAGCGGCGAGAGCAGGTTGAAGACCACGATGGCGGCGATTATCCATCCGACCGGATCGATCGCCCGCTGGACGACGGGCAGCGCGAAGATGAGGTGCATGCGCTAGGACGAGGTCGGCGGAATGCTCGGCGGCGGCTGCGGCTGCGCGCCTTGGCCTTGCTGCGAGATGGAGTTGCGCATATCGGTGTCCGACAAGACGTTTTGCATGCGGTAGTAATCCATGATGCCGAG
>JALYZS010000134.1 GCA_030948745.1 Vulcanimicrobiota bacterium
CCACTGGGGCTACGCGCGCATCCCAGGCGCGCGGACGCCGCAGGACGAGCTGCCGACCCTGCACCGCTGGGCGTCGCAATGGTCCAACCCGATGTACCGCTTCGCATCCGATGAGGATGCGTCGTGGGCTGACGGCCACGCCATCGACCCGCGCAACAATCAGTGGGATCTGACCAATGACACGCTTGGGTGGTGTGCCGCCCAGATGAACATCCATCACCGGCTGTTCAGCAACCTCGATCGCCGCTTCCCGCGCTATGGGGAAGACTACGAATCCGAGCGTCAGGCCTTCGGCGCGGTGCTGCGTCAGAACGCACGTTGCGCGCTCATGACCGAGCACTACATCGGCGGCCAATACCTCTCGCGCGCCCACTATGGCGATCCCAAGTCGGGACCGCCCTTAAAGGCGGTTTCACGCGCGGATGAACGGCGTGCCTGGCAGATGCTCGACCAGTACCTGTTCTCTGACAATGCCTGGCGTTTCTCACCCAATACGCTCAACCGGCTCACCTATTCCGAGTACTCCCCCTTCAACGGAGCGAGCTGGAACTACAGTCCGCCGCCGCGCCATGACGTGCCGGTCGTGGACATCATCGGCCAGTACCAGACCATCGCCCTCGATCGCATGTTCCAGCCGCTCATGCTGCAGCGCTTGCGGGACTTTGCCCTGACGACCACGCCCGGCGAGACGATGAGTCTCACCGACCTGTTCGATTGGGCGCAGAGCAGCATCTACGGCGATCTGACGAGCAAGAACTTACGATCGATTCCGGTGATCCATCGCAATCTACAACAAAGCTACGCCCGCCTGCTGTTGCGGCTGGTCAACGGCCCACCGGCCGGCACGCCCTTCGACGCTTCGTCGTTGGCGCGCGCCAAGCTCGTGGCGCTGGGCGCGGATCTGCAGCGTGCGCAACACGGCCAGCTCGACGAGCTGACGCGCGCGCATCTCGCCGATCTGCAACGGCGCATCAGCCAAGGTCTCGACGCGCATGCGGTGATCAACACGTCGCGGCTGCCGGCGACTCCTTAACAACAACCAAGCCACAGCGGAAAACCGAGAAGGCGGGAGCGCTCCCGCCTTCTTCTTTTATGAGACGCCGGTCAGCGCTTGGCTGCGTCAGCTCCAGCTCGATGCCGTGACGTTACGGTATTGCTTGCGCAACCGGTCAAACCGCGGATCCATATCGAAGAAACTCTCCAACGTCGGATCATGCTCCGCTTTGGCGATCCGTAACCACTTCAAGGCCGCGTCTTGCTTGCCCAGAGCGGCACTGACGACGGCCATGTTATACGCAGGCATCGGGGTCATGCGGGCGATGCGCTTCAGCAGTCTCTGCGCCTCTTGTACGTGGCGCGTCGTCGCGTAGACGTGCGCCAACGCCCCCATGATGTCGGGGTCCTTCGGCTGGAGCGCATACGCGCGCCGCAGCTCACTCAAGGCGAGCGCAAGTTGGCCGGTCTGCTCGTCCGCCAGGCCCGCCCCGTAATAACTCGTGTCGGAGAAGGGCGCGATCGAGATGGTCTGGTGCCACTGCGCCGCCGATTCTTTGAAGCGCCGTTGATAGAACAGCTGGTATCCGAGGGCGTAGTTGATGATCGGCGACAATGGATCCAGGTCACGCGCCTTGCTCATCTGCGCAAGCGCCTCATCCGGGCGGTTGTGCGAGTACAGGAACCACGAGTACCATTCTCGAGCGGTCGCGTACTCGGGATTCAGCGCGATCGACTGCTCGAACTCGCGGCCTGCCTCAGCGACGTGCTTCCTGCGCAGGTGCACTACGAAGGCCAACGAGGCATGCGCTTCCGCGCTGCTCGGGTCGATCGCGATCGCACGCCGCGCCGCATCTTCCGACAAGTCGTAATAATGGCGCCGTTGGGTGACGCCGTCAGCGTAGTAGCCCATGGCCGAATAGGAATCCGCGAGCCCCGAATACGCCTGTGCGAAGCTGGGATTGATGTGCAGCGCGCTTTGGAAATACCGCAAGCCTTGTCGCAGACCGGAGGAGGTGCGCTCGCTCCAGTAGTGCCGCCCCAGGATGTAGTAGCGCTGTGCCTGCGGACTCACGGCCACGCGTGGCGTCACCGATGATGGCGCGGATGAGTGCAATGTGAGCGCGGCGACGATCGCGAGTGCTGCGAAGGGCCATGCCGTGGGCCGGGGGCGACGTACGACGCGAATCGGGACGATGCTCGCCGCTGCCGGCGCATCGGTCTCGTACGCGCGCACGGGCGCCACAAACCGGTAGCCCCTACCAGCGATGGTGTCGATGTACGACTTGCCGTTGCTGGCGCCGGCCAAGGCTTTGCGCAGCAATGTACACCGTCTGCGTCACATTGGCGGGTTCGATGAAGCCTTCGGGCCAAACGCGTTCGAGCAGCGTTTCTTTGCTGACAAGCGAACCGGCATTTTCCACAAGCAAAAGCAGGGTTGAAAAAGCTTTGGCGGTGAGGTGTACCTCCTCGCTTCCCTGCCATACGCTGCCGGTTCGCTGGTCCAGCCGGAACGGTCCGAACTGGTACGACCGATGGACGTCCACAACGCTCCTATGAAAGCCCGGTGAGCCGTGTGACGACTTGGACAACGCGACGCCACGACCTTGCATCCTGTCCCCAGCTGTTCAGCCTGTTTTCATATAGCGTACAGACGACGGTTTGAGAAGTATTTGAGACCTGTTTGAGACCGCTTTGAAGCCTTGCGCCGCTGCATCGTGTTAATTATTGGCACATGAGATCGGCTTTCGAAATAGTTAACGACAGTTCTCGAGGCACGGAGGGGTCAGTCTTGCGTTGCGGCGCGCCCGGCCAACGCAGCGATGCGGATGTGCGCAAACTGCTGCGTCTGTTGCGACGGCCACACTTGCTGGAGAGAGAGCGCTTGGCGATCCTCCTGCGCCAGGCCGCAGGTACGGCAACCGCTCGTGAGGCGCTGCTGGGGGTCATCGATCAGATCTTCGGCGCGAGCCACGAGGGCCGGCGGCTGCACGAGATCATCCAGCGCTGCGATATGCGAGGCGAAAAAGGCCGGGCTGCGGCGGCTGCGATGTCACTCTCGCTGCGCCAATTTTTCCGCTACCGCGTGGAAGCGATCCAGGCCCTCGCAAGCGCAATCGCAACCCGGATCGACGCCCAACGCGGCGCCGATCACGATCTTGGCTTCGCCCGCATGGTGGCAGCCGGGGATGCTGACGCCGCCCTGGGGCTCTACGTAAGCGCGGCCCGGGCGGCCGGCTTTGGCATCTCCATGCGAATCCAAGAAGAGATGGTACGCTGCGCAGTATGGGCGGCCACATCCGGCGACGATGCGGAGGGTCCCCATTTTGGCAGCCACCTGGCGGCGATCGAGCTCGTGGAACGCGCGGGTCTGGCACTGCTCGGCAACCCCGGGCGCTGGACTGCCGCGCGTGAAGATGCCCGAGCCGCTTTGACCCTGGCAGAGGGCGCGACGCTCGAGCACGCTCTCTTCGCGCTCACGAACTACGAGCTGCTCGACGCACGCATCGGCGACGACAGGAAACGCTGTGTAGCATTATGCGCCCAGCTCGCGCAGCTGACCGGCAGCAGTGAAAGACTGCATGCGCT
>JALYZS010000148.1 GCA_030948745.1 Vulcanimicrobiota bacterium
TGCGCATCGGTAAGCTGTTCGGCATCGACATCGTCGTCAACCTGAGTTGGATCTTCATCTTCGCGTTCGTCGCGTGGGCGTTGATCAACCAAGGTCCGTTCCGCCTCATCGCCATCTCGCCGCTGCACGGATCACGCTCGGCATCATCACCGCGATCTTGTTCTTCTCGAGCGTGCTCAGCCACGAACTGGCGCACTCGCTCGTCGCGCGCAAACGCGGCATCCCCATCAAGCGCATCACGCTGTTCATCTTCGGCGGCGTGTCGAGTCTGGACGGCGAACCCAACACCGCGCCGGTCGAGGCCTGGATCGCGTTCGTCGGCCCGCTCACCAGCCTCGTGCTGGGGGTCGCGTTCATCCTGCTCTCGGTGCTGGTCGGGCCGGCGACGCCCGTTGGCACCGCGACGCAGTACCTGGGCATGGCGAATCTGCTCTTGGGGATATTCAACCTGCTGCCCGCATACCCGCTGGATGGCGGGCGCGTCCTGCACGCGCTCATCTGGCGCTGGACCAAGGACCGTTTCCAGGCGACCCGCATCGCTTCGAATGTCGGGCGCGTCATGGCGATCGTCTTCATCGGCGTCGGCGCGTTCACAACCCTTTACAGCGGCGCGGGCATGCTCAACGGTCTGTGGCTGATCTTCATCGGCTGGTTCCTGCTGCAAGCAGGCGGCGGCGAACGGATGCAGGCAGAGCTGATGCACTCGCTGACCGGGCTGCAAGCCAAGGATATCGCTGTCGAAGCCCCGCAAGCGCTGCCGGCTGACATCACCGCCGACGTCGCGCTGCAGACGATGATGAAAACCGGCGCGCGCGCGCTGCCGGTGATGCTCGGCGATCAGCTGCTGGGCATCATGACCATGGGCGACTTCGCCAAGTTGGGCGACCGCGCACCGGCAGACGCCTACGTCACCTCGCTCATGACGCGCACCGAGGACCTGCAATCGGCGTTACCAAGCGCAAGCGCGGTTGACGTCGTGACGAAGCTGTTACAGACCGGCGTGGGCCAGATACCGGTCATGACCGAGAGCGGCACGCTCGTGGGTTTCGTCACGCGCCAGAGCGTGCTCCAACGCATGGGCCAACAGCGAGACGATCAGCGCGTTCCGCGCGCGGCATAGCCTCTACGGCTGCTTGGGTTTCGGCTTCGGGCCGGGTTGCGGTGGCAGCGGCTTCACCGGCGGCGGTGCCACAGGCACGGGGATGCGCACGGGCACGACCACCGGTGCGGGCGGCGGCGGTGCGGACACGGGCATTGGCGCGGGGACGGGCGCATGCAGCACAGGCGGGCTGACACCCAGCCGTGGTGCGGGCACAACCGGCAGCCGGCCATACGCGCCAATGGGCAACACCGGGTAAGCGCGCATCACGGGAGCGCCACGCCGGCCCGGCACCGTTGCTGCGACCGGTGCCACGGCGTGCACGAGCGGAGCGCGCCGCGACCATGCGATGCCGGGATCGCTTCGGATCGTGATGGCGCCGTTGCTCCCCCGGATCACGCGCAAATGCGAGACGCCGGAGCCTGCCAGATCTTCTACGCCGGTCTCGTCGATGCGTCGAAACACAACCAGCTGGTGTGGCGAGAGCGGTCGTCCGATGACCTGCGGCAGCACCGCGTAGCGCAGCGAATGCGGCAGCGACCGCCGGGTCCCATCGATGTCGAGCGGCGCTGTGGAGTGGACGACGACACTGCGCCCGTTAGGCAATGCGAAATGCGCGGAGATGATCGCGTGATGTGCCGTCGCGCCAAATGGCACGCGCGTGAAGCCCCAGAAAAACCCTGGGTTCCCCGGCCACGGCGTCAAGGCGAAGTTTCCCGGGATGCCCGTCACCGAGAAAAAGCCGTTCCCAGCCGTGAAGAACCGGTTGAAGAAGATGACCTCGACGACATCATCCCGGTCGAAGAACAACGGGCCGGGCGTGAAGACGGAAAACCCAGGCGGGAAAAACCGGTAGCGCGGAAACCAAAAAGCATTGAAACCGTTGAAATACGGGCCGGATCCCATGTCGCCGCCGTTCATATAAAGCGCGCTGTTGCCCGCATCGACCCGGAAGCTCCAACCGGCTGCAAAGGGCGTACCGTCATCGGCCGCGCCGCTGATCTCCACCCGATGCTGTCCGGTGGGCAGACCGTATTGCGGGGTGTACGCGACATACGCCGACGAGACCGTGGATGCGGCAGTGACGTCTTGGCCATCGACGTTCAGCGTGACGGTCGAGGGATTGACGGCCGAAGAGCCGCCCTTGAACCGCGCATAGATCTGCGCATACTGCGAGCCGATGAGCTCGTCTTGGTGTGGGCTTTGCTCTTCGACCGAAGGCGCGCGCTTGATCGCGCTTGCGATGGAGAGTGAGCCGCTACCGGTTTCGGTGCTGGCGACGTTCGTCGCGGCAGCAAAGCTGCCCGACCGGAAGCCGCTCACGATGACGACCGTATTGCTGCGCGCGTCGTAGTCGACGCTCACGCCCAATGCCTCGGCGACGAAGCGCAACGGTATGAGCGTGCGGCCGGCGACTTCGCGTGCGCCGAGGTCGAGGCGGCGGTGTTCGCCGTTGATCCACGCGTCCGGTCCCAGGAGCGATACTTTTACCGTGCGGTCGCGCAGCACGGCCACCGCGGCCTGGTCTTTATCATCAAAACTGACGTTGGCGCCGAAGCGTTCGAACACACCGCGCAGCGGCACGAGCACGTGATCGCCCAGCGCAAGCGCAGGCACATGGGCGGGCAGGCGCTCACCGTCGATCATCACGGAAGGGGGCTGCGCGAGAGCAGCGCAGGGAGCCCTTGCCACCAGGACGAGCGCCAAGAAGCAAGCCAAGGCAAGCGGGACGAGTAGACGAGCGGGATAGCGCATAGCGGTCACCTACGAAGCCACCGACACGCGGTGACTGCAGCAAAGAGAAATGGCGCCCGGCCCCTTTCCCTTCCGCGCGTCGACTCGCGCTTCCCCGGCCTGTCGGGATGGTAGCAGGGCGCGCAGTGGCGGGTCGCAGGAACGGCTTGTCAACCCCGCGTAAGGGCGATATAATGCTATTGGCACTCAAGTGCTAAGACTGCTAAAGGCATAAAACGCCCTGTGCGAGGCGATCACCCCACCCCGGTAGCTAAGGAACGGCGGCATACCCGCACAGCCGACGTACGAGCGACGGCCTGACAGCCGTCGAGCACCATTTTTCAAAAGGAGTGAACCCGTGGCCGCAACCGCTACGAAAGTCGATATCAAGCCGCTTGGCGACCGCGTCGTCATCGAGGCCTCCGAGCAGGCGCCCAAGTCCGCCGGCGGCGTCATTCTGCCCGACACCGCCAAAGAGAAGCCGCAAGAAGGCGTCATCCTCGCGGTCGGACCCGGCCGCAGAACCGACAAGGGCGACGTCATCCCGCTCGAACTGAAGGTCGGCGACAAAGTCATCTATTCCAAATATTCGGGCTCCGAGATCAAACTTGAAGGCACCGAGTACCTCATCATCAGCGAGAAAGACGTTCTCGCCATCGTGAACCGCTAAAGGAGCGCAATAAACGACTATGGCAGCCAAGGAAATACTATTCGACGAATACGCGCGGCGTGCGCTCGAGCGCGGGGCGAATGCGCTCGCCGATGCGGTGAAGGTGACGCTCGGCCCCAAAGGCCGTAACGTCGTCCTCGACAAGAAATTTGGATCACCGACGATCACGAATGACGGCGTCACCATCGCCAAAGAGATCGAGTTGCCGAACCACTTCGAGAACATGGGCGCGCAACTCGTGAAGGAAGTCGCGTCCAAGACCAACGACATCGCGGGCGACGGCACGACCACCGCCACCGTGTTGGCGCAAGCCATCATCCGTGAAGGGCTGCGCAACGTCGCTGCGGGTTCCAACCCGTTGGCCATCAAGCGCGGCATCGAGCGAGCGGTCGAGACGACCGTCGCCGAGCTCAAGAAGATGGCGCGCAAGGTCGAGACCAAAGAAGAGATCGCCCAAGTCGCAAGCATCTCTGCCAAGGACAAGGCTATCGGCGAGATCATCGCCGATGCCATGGAGAAGGTCACCAAGGACGGGGTCATCACGGTCGAAGAGTCCAAGACCACGAAGACCGAGCTCGAACTCAAAGAAGGCATGCAGTTCGACAAGGGCTACATCTCACCATACATGGTGACCGATCCGGAGCGGATGGAAGCAACGCTCAACGATCCCTACCTGCTCATCACCGAACGCAAGATCTCTGCCATCGCCGACATCCTGCCGTTGCTCGAAAAGGTCGTGCAGGTGCAAAAGCCCCTCGTCGTCATCGCGGAAGACGTCGAAGGTGAAGCGCTTGCGACCCTCGTGGTCAACAAGCTGCGCGGCACGTTCACGTGTGTCGCGGTCAAGGCGCCTGGCTTCGGCGATCGCCGTAAGGAGATGCTCAAGGATATCGCGATCCTGACCGGCGGCACCGTGATCTCGGAAGAGCTCGGTCTCAAGCTGGACAAGGTCACGATCAACGAGCTCGGACGCGCTCGCACCGTCAAAATCACGAAGGAAGACACGACCATCGTCGACGGCGCCGGCAAGAAGGAAGAGATCAAAGGCCGCATCGAGCAGATCAAACGCCAGATCGAAGACACCGACTCCGACTTCGACCGTGAGAAACTGCAAGAGCGGCTTGCCAAGCTCTCCGGCGGCGTCGCGGTGATCCAAGTCGGCGCAGCGACAGAAACCGAGCTCAAAGAGAAGAAGCACCGCATGGAAGATGCCGTCTCAACCGCGCGTTCCGCGGTGGAGGAAGGCATGTTGCCGGGCGGCGGCGCCGCACTCGTGCACGCGATCAAAGCGCTCGACGCGCAAAAGGCCGCCAACGGCCTTGCGTCCGATGAGCTCGTGGGCGTGAACATCGTCAAGCGCGCGCTGGAAGAGCCGTTGCGGCAGATCGCCGAGAACGCCGGCGCCGAGGGTTCGGTCGTCGTGCAGAAGGTGAAGACGCTGGAGAGCAATCACGGCTTCGACGCGATGACCGGCGAGTATGGCGACATGTTCAAGAAGGGCATCGTCGACCCGCTCAAGGTCACGCGTTCGGCGCTCGAAAACGCGGCCTCCATCGCAGCGTTGCTCCTCACGACGGAGACGCTCATCTCAGAGAAGCCGGAAGAGAAAAAGAACGGCGGCGGCGGGATGCCCCCCGGCGGCGGCATGGGCGGCTACGACATGATGTAATCCCCTCGGGGATGCACAGGAGAAAGCCCGGCACGTGCCGGGCTTTTTCTTTTGCCCACGGTTAGCTCCGCGGGCCTCACATCACGGGCAGTTGGCCAGAATAGGAAAGGGGAAAGGCCGCGTCGATTGCGCTGATGTCATCAGCCGTCAGCGTCACGTCCGAGGCGATCGCGTTCTCTCTGACGTGCGCCTCGCCGGATGCTTTGGGTATCGTGAACGTTCCGTCGGCGCGCGTGAGAAAGGCGAGCGCAACCTGCCGGGCCGTCGGTCCGTGGTTCCGACCGACGCGTTCGAGCGCTCGACCCTGGCGCGAAGCGTCAGATGGAAAATCGCCGTGTCCGAAGGGGCTATAGCCGATCAGCGCGATCCGATGACGAACGCAGTACGGCAAGACGTCGCGTTCGATGGCGCGCTCGCGCAGATGATACATGACCTGGTTGCAGGCCAGAGGGTAGCGGCGCAACGCCGCGCGCGCCGCTTCGAGTTCCGCGACGTCGAAGTTGCTGACGCCGAGGCTGCGGATCTTGCCCGCATCGACGAGCTCTTCCAAGGCGCCCATAGTCTCGGCGATCGGAAAGTCCGAAGGCCAGTGCAGCAGATACGCATCCAGAGATCCAGACGCAATCGGCGCAATGAAGCGTCGCACGCCATGTGGGTGCCGCGCCGGTCGGCATGGCTAGGCAATACCTTGGAGACGAGGAACAGCTGGACGCGCGGAATGCCTGCGACGGCCTCGCCCACAAGCGTCTCAGCTCGGCCGTCGCCATACATCTCGGCCGTGTCGATGTGCGTGAGTCCCAAGCTGATACCACGCCGCAGTGCTGCGACGGCTATCGCCGCCCGCGGTCCGCGGTCGGGGAACTGCCACGTGCCTTGGCCGATGACCGGCACGTCACGATCGAGCGGTCCGAATGGGCGTCGTCGCATGTCGCGGCTACGCTTGTCCGAGTGCGCCGCAGCGGCCTGGTGGGGAAAATGGCTCCAGCGCGGAAATCGTCGTCCATGACGTTCGATTTCGTCTCATACGAGCTTGTCAATGCCATTGTCAGCTTCGTCACGCTCGTCATCTTCATCGCGAGCGCGATCGCCGCGGTGATCTCGCTGCACCACTCGCAGTCGTTCAACCAGATCAGCGCCGTGCTCGTCATGGAACGGGAGATGCGCACGCCGGAGATGCAAGAGGCGTTCCGGTTCGTGCAGAGCGAGCTGCCGTTCAAGCTGCACAATGAAGAATTTCGCGCCGAACTCGCGACCCCTGGGTTCATCGATGCCCGAGTGCACCTCGAGATCACGGCCTGCAACTGGTTCAATGCCATGGGCACGCTGCTCAAGCATAACCTCGTTGAAGAGGGCGCGTGGATGGATCTCTTCAGCCGGCTGGTCGTGCAGTATTGGGATCGGCTCTCTCCCGTCATCGCGATCCTGCGCCGCCATCGTGGCGCCTCGCAATACGCAAACTTTGAGTACGTGGCGATTTTGGCCGCCGAATGGCTGCAAAAGAATCCGGCCGGCGTGTTCCCCAAGAAGATGCATCGGGCACAGCTGGTGGACCGCTGGCTCGCCGAAGACGAGGCGCTGCGCGCTTCGCGTGCGGGAAACCCGACCGGCGTGTCGTGACCTTGCCCTCATAGAGGCGGCGGTCCGTAGCCACGGGTGCCATTTTTGAGCCGTTCTTACCACGCCAGGATGGG
>JALYZS010000200.1 GCA_030948745.1 Vulcanimicrobiota bacterium
CCGCACTCCAGGATAGGCCGCCCGTGAGATAGCTCAACTCGACGTTCTGCCCTTGCGCTTCGGCATTCTCGAGGTCGATGACGAGCGTCGGCACGTCGCGCAGGTTGGCCGGCAGTGAAGAAAAGGATAGGCGCCCGTCAACCCCGGTCTCGATGCGGTTGGCATACTCCAGGACCACGCCTTCGCTGACGCTCAAGACCTTGGCGTTCTCACGCATCTCATGTCCTGTGGCCGCATTCGTATGAATGACGGTCACCGTCTTGCCGACGTACTTCTCGAGCAGTTTCTGCGGGGTGAGCAAGTCGTAGTTGAAATTCTGTTCTACGACGTGCAGCCCGCCTGGATGGGTCAGGCTGCGCAAGAGCGCCGTCGAGGGATTGATCTGCGCGCTCACGTCACGGAACGCGAGGCGACTCGCGCCGCGCGACAGGTCGAGATGCCGCTCATCTTTGACCAGCGCGAGATTCTCGTTATAGATGGTGACCGCGACCGATTCTTGCTGCGCCAACGAGCTGGTCTGCTCGTCGGCCGCGCCCGCGATCAATGCCGGCAGCGCGAGCGAGCAGCCCAGCAACAGGGTGAAAAGCACGCGCGCAATGGGAAAGCGCGAAACGCTGCATGTCATATGCGTCTCCTTCGGGCCGCCCCTTGCATTACGCACCGTGCGGCCGCTGGGCTGTATACGTCTTGCATCGGCGAATCGATCAACCCGCTTGAAGCGGATGCCAGGCAGCACCCTGGCGTGGCGCGAACCGCTGCAACGCCATGCGACAAGCCCTGTTCGTCGAAAGGCGTCAAGCCGGCTGGCGACGTCTCGAGGAATTGCTGCGCATCACCGACCGTTCGGGCGTGCAAAAGCTCGATCCGGAGACGGTGGCGGAGTTTGGCAGGCTCTATCGTTGGGTGACGTCAGATCTCGCATGTGCGAACGGCCGTGAGTACGAGCCAAGCCTGCGGGCCTACCTCAATCGTCTGACGGCGCGCGCCCACGCGGTCGTGTATGGGGGCGCGGCGCAAGGAACGCTGCACCGCGTGTGGGCGTTTTACGGGCGGACCTTTCCAGCGGAAGTGCGAGCGTCGCGTGCGCCCATCCTCATCAGCGTCGGCTTGTTTTTGGCCGCAGCGGCGGTCGCCTATTATCTCATCTGGACGCAGCCGCTCAATGCCTGGGTCGTCTTGCCGGAAAGCCTCGTCGCGCCGATCCGTCAAGGCCTGCACAAATCGAATTTCGAGCCGGCGGTGGCCGGCTTGGGCGCGCCCACGCTCGCCGTGGAGATCATGCAGAACAACATCCGTGCGGCGATCGTGGCGTTCGGCGGCGGCCTCACCCTTGGGGCGCTCACCCTGTGGATCCTCATCTACAACGGGCTCGTCCTCGGCGGCATGGCCGCGATGTACGTTGCCGCCGGCTTCGGACACGACTTTTGGGCCACCATCGCGCCACACGGCATCATCGAGTTGACGGCCGTGAATATCGCCGCCGGCGCGGGGCTCTTGCTCGCCGCGGGCGTGCTCTGTCCGGGCCGCCTGCGCCGTATCGATGCGCTGCGCCGCAACGCTGGCCGCGCCGGCGTGCTCATCCTCGGCGTCGCGTCGATGTTGGTGGTCGCTGGCTCCATCGAAGGCGGCTTCACGCCGCAGAACTTCAGCGAGTCGAGCCGCATCGCGTTCGGCGCCGGCACCGCGGTCGCAATGCTGACCTATTTCTTGCTCGCCGGCCGAGTCACAAAAGCGCCTGCGCCTTGATCTCGATATAGGCATTGATAAGCGAGACGGTGAGCGCTTTCGCCGGCACGTCGATCACGGACACCCCGAGCTGACGAAGCACTGCTGCCGTCTTTCGGCGCTCCGTCAGCAAGGCGGCCGCCACGCCGGCCTCATAGGCTTCGCTTCCCGTATGCGCGGCTCGGCCAAGACTGCTTTCGATGGCCTCGTCGTTCATGAGCACGCACACGACCAGATGACGCGCTACCAGCTGCGTGAGGTGCGCCAGGCTGGCTGCGCTTGCCACCGGGTCGAACATGTCGGTGAAGAAGATGACGAGGCTGCGTTTGGTTTGCCGCCGGCGCAGGTAGCCAAACGCCCCCGCATAGTCCGCTTCTTCGAAGCGCGGCTGGAGGTCGTAGATGCGCTGGGTCATGCCGTTGGCATGCCGCGTTCCGGTGCGCGGCGGGATGTGTTCCAAAATACGGCCGGCAAACGCGAGCAGCCCGACCTTGTCGGCAGCCAGCGACGCGATGGAAGCGACCGATAGGGCGGCGGTCACCGCGAAGTCGAACTTGCGCTGGTCCGCCAGCCGCGGCGTCATGAGGCGACCGGCATCGAGCACAAGCATGACTGTCTGGCTGCGCTCGACGTCGTATTGCTCCACCATGAGTTTGGCGCGTCGCGCGGTGGCCTTCCAATTGATGGATCGAAATTCGTCATCCGGCGTCCACTCGCGCAACGCATCGAACTCACCACCGCGCCCGCGCCGTCGCAGCTTGCGAAAGCCCGCCTCGATCAGCCGGCCGCGCCGCGCGAGCTCACCATAGCGCTCGACCGCGGACAGGTCCGGGTAGACGCGCGCCTCAAGCGGGCTGCGCAGCTTCCAGCGTCGCGCGATGAGGCCAACCGGATTCTCGGCGGAGACGAACAAGGTGCCAAGCTGCACCGCACCGCGAGCCCGTGGCATGACCTCGAGCTGTGCGAGCTTGCTCCGTTGCGAGCCGATGACACCGCTGACCGCATCCTCCGGGAAGTCCATCGTGGCGACCGGCGTGTCGACGATGGCGTAGCGCAGCGGCGTGCCTGTGCGGTTGATGATCGAGTAACGCAGGTGGCCGGGCTTGCGCAACGCGAGATGTTCGACCGGCTCGCGGGCGACCACGATGTCGCGGCGCTTCGGTCCGAGGGCGAGGTCCAGGGCCAAGGCCACGAGCAGCAACATCGCGGCGGTATAACCCGCGAGCAGCGCGACGTGCAACAGCGCGCCCGCTCCCACCAACAGCGCGACGAGGACGATAGCCCAGATGCAACGGCTCGTGACCCACGGGAAAGCCGGGTAGAAATCGCGCAGGCGGCGCGCGGCCAAGAAGCGCTGCATCTTTAGAGAGCCGGAGGCGGCTCCGCCAAGGGCACCTCGCCCGCGGCCGTGCGGCCGTCGGCCGCTGCATCCTTCGGCACCGGCACCGAATCCAAGATGCGCCGGACGACTGCGGCCGCCGTGCCGCCTTCGACTTCGGCTTCCGGCCGGATCAAAATGCGGTGCGTGAGCACGAAGCGCGCCGCGGTCTTGATGTCGTCGGGCGTGACGAAATCACGTCCTTCGATCGCGGCGACCGCTTGGCCCGCGACGAGCAGCTGCAGCCCGGCACGCGGGCTGGCGCCGAGCAGCACGTCGCCCGCCGATCGGGTGCGCGCCACGACGTCGTAGATATATTGCCGCACGCCCGCGCTCGCATGGACGGATCTCACCTGCTGGCGTGCCTGCGCCACATCCGCCGGCGTGACGACCGGCACGAGACCCGAGCGCTCCAGGAAGCGCGCATCAAAACCGGCCGCCGTGCGCTCGAGCAGCTCAAGCTCTTCTTGTTGCGACGGATATTCGGTCTGCGCCTTGACCATGAAGCGGTCGATCTGCGCTTCCGGCAACGGATACGTGCCTTCATACTCGATCGGGTTCTGCGTGGCGCATACCATGAACAGCGGCGGCAGCGGCATGATCACGCCGTCGATGGTCACCTGCCTTTCCTCCATCGCCTCCAGCAACGCGGCCTGCGTCTTCGGCGGCGTGCGGTTGATCTCGTCGGCCAACAGAAGATTTGTGAAGACCGGACCGGTGCGCGTGGAGAACTGGCCGGTCTGAGGGTTGAAGATGGTCGTGCCCACGACATCCGAAGGCATCAGGTCGGGCGTGAACTGGATACGCCGGAAATCGGCGCCGAGCAGGATGGCCAGCGCCCGGATGAGCAGCGTCTTGGCTGTTCCGGGCACGCCTTCAACAAGCGCGTGGCCGTCGCCGAACAGCGCGATCTCGAGCGCGAGAATCGTGTCGTCTTGGCCGACGACGACCTTATGCAGACCGTCGTTGAGCTTGCCGGCCAAAAGTTCGACGCCAGTCGCCATGGCTTTCATATTCCTTTCGCAACGAGGAGCACAGATCGGCCGCGCGGATCAATTCCTGCGCGCTTGGATGTTCGTAGCCAGCGAGCCGGTCAAGGGTCATGATGGCCGCCGCAGATCCGTCCTCGCGGTCGCTGTCGCGCAACCGTGCGGCGAGCTCCGACGCCGGCACCGAATCCGGATAGCCGAACGCGCGCGCCGCTGCGTGATGCCCGAGCTGAGCCAGATCGCGCACCGCCTTGCGCGCGGCGCGAGCACGTTGCATGAGCTGCGCCATCGAAGACACATATTCATGGGAGGTCCGCTCGCTGTTCTGGGGCAGCGCTACCGCCGGACCGAAGCGGATCGCGCTGCCCAGCAGCGCAAGCAGCATGGCGGCGCAGAAGATGACGAACGCCCACTGCATCTGGCGCGGCAGGATCGTCCACCATGTATCCCCGGCCTGATAGCCATGGCTCCATTCCTCAAACGCCACAACGCCGCGAGGCGAGAGACCCGCGACTACGACATCGTACGCCAAACGCGCGTTGTCCGCTTTGCTGATGCGCGAGTTTTGGAACAACGACTCGTCCGTCACGACGATCACATCGCCTCTACCGAGGCGATACCATACGACGCTCGCGCCGGTGTCATCGCCGATCAACGGGAGCGCGCTGGCGCTGTTGCGGAAGAACACACGCAGCCTGCTCGTGCCTGACACCGACCGCACGCCCGACGTCAACGCCGATGGCGCAAGCGCGATCGCCTCGTCGGTCTTGAGCGCAGAATGGTCGACCGGCGGGAAATGCAGGCTTGCATCGGCGCCGGAGTATTCGCCATCGGCGAGCCACACGAGCCGGCCGCCATGTTTCACCCAGCGCAGCATCGCCGTGTAGTCGCCCGGTGCGAAGAACCCCGGCGTGCCGCCGGTTTTCGCCCGCACGATCGCGTCGTTGAAGTTGTTGGCGACGATGAACACCGACACGCTGTCATCGAGGTAACCGGGTCTGCGCTCGTAGCGTCGCGTGCTGACACCCTCGCTGCGCAGCAGATCGAACCATGCGCGATACCCGCCGGGATGATAGTCGAAGGTCGAGAACGTGTCGAAGTCCTCAGCTTTCTGCAGCTGACGCTCGTAGTCGAGCAGTGCCAACGTGATGAAGCACAGCAATGCCGCCAGCGATATGAGCACCTCGACCGGCACGCGCGGGGTACGCTTCATGCGCTCGCCAACGGCCGCAAGGCGAGAAAGGCGCTTTGCGCTGAGTTCCAGTCTTGTGATGACGGAGCGCCGTCGGCATATGCCACGAACGTGAACGCGCCCGCGAGCGTATCGAAATGCGGACTGGCCGGTGCTGCCTTCCTGCGGATCAGACGCCGGTATTCTCCGGCAGTGCGCGATGCGTCATACATCACCGTGCCGGCCGCGTCGAAGCAGAGCAGACTGGCCTGGAACAACAGCGTGATCGCCTGTGCATAGCGGCCTGACGCGGCGGCTTCTAAGCCCCGTTCATACAGTGAATCGGGGTTGGCATCCGCGGCCAAGGCCTCTCCCATCGGACCTGCAT
>JALYZS010000204.1 GCA_030948745.1 Vulcanimicrobiota bacterium
ATACCGTTTCCACCATGCGCTCGACGAATTTTCAGCGCTCGGCCGGGTGACCAGCCGTGCGGAGAGCGCGCAAGACGCGGCCGGCCAGATCGTCGATGTGCAAGCGCGTTTGCGCAATCTGCGCCACACCGAGGGCGACATCCTCAAGATCATGGACCGCTACGGCGACATCGAACAAGTGCTGCGGGTGACGCAAGAGCTGAGCAACGTGCGCGAGCAGATTGAGAGTCTGGATGCGCAGCTCAAGGGCATGCAGTACCAGGTCGCCTACTCGACGATCACGATCTATTTCTCGACGCCGGCGGCTGTCGCGGATGGGCCCGGTTCTTCCGCGCTCCTCGGTAAGGCCTGGGAGGCCGCGGTTGCATCGCTCAAAGCCCTGACCGTGAGCGTGCTGAGCCTTGGCCTGTGGGTCGTCGCATTCAGTCCTTACGTCGTGCTGCTCGCGCTGGCTGGCGTGTATCTCGCGCGTCGCAGACGCGCGCAGCCAAGCGTGACGTAGCGCGAAGGGCGTCGCGCCTGCTTCAGGTCTTGAGCTGGCGCTGCAACTCGATGAAGCGCGGCTGCATCTGGTCGTACAGCGTCTTGTATTCGGCGCTCTTGCCGATCACTTCGAGCACCATCAAACCCGCTTTGACGCCCTCCGCGGCGTGGCTGTCGTCGCCTAACCCGTGCATCGCCGCAGAACCGATGTATGCGGAGTGCACCGCAGTCGCCACCTTCACGCCCGTGTCGTCGCAGCTCTGCGCCATCTGCACGAGACTGCCCGCCACGGCCTTGGCCTCGGTCCATTTATGGCGGTCCAGATCTTGGTAGCCTTGTCTGGCCAGCGCCTGTGCCTGAGCGTTATCGCAGGCCGCGGCGCGCGCTGCGGACGCCAGCGACACGAACAATACGAGCGCGAGACAGACGGCCGATGCGGTGGGAATGATTCTGTGCATACACGTTCACCTCTGATGAAACTATCGTCCGGTGTGAGGTATCCGCGGACCGGCGACGAAGGCCTGGCGCGGCAAAGTGAGCGGCGACACCCAACGGACGCGACCGCAGCGCTGGATACTGCTCGCGGCGATTCTCGCGTCAAGCATGGTTTTCATCGATGGCAGCGTCGTGAACATCGCGCTGCCCGTATTGCAGCTCGATCTCAACGCCTCGATCGCACAGGTACAGTGGGTGATCCAGGCCTACGCGCTCTTCCTGTCGGCACTGATCTTGGTAGGCGGCTCGCTGGGGGACCATTTCGGGCGCCGCCGGATGTTCGTCACCGGCCTGGTCGTGTTCGCGGCCGCTTCCGCCTTGTGCGGCTTCGCCCATGACGTGCACCAGCTGATCGCCGCGCGGGCCGTCCAGGGAATCGCGAGCGCGCTGCTGACCCCGGGCAGCCTTTCCATCCTCACGGTGACGTTCGGCGCACAGGAGCGCGGCAAAGCGATCGGCACGTGGTCGAGCTTCACCGCCATCAGCGCCGCTGCGGGTCCGGCACTTGGCGGCTGGATCGTGCAGCACGCCTCGTGGCGCTGGATCTTCTTCATCAACCTCCCGCTTGCGGTCGTGGTCTTGGCCTTAGCGCTGCGTTGGATACCCGAAAGCCACGACGATGAAGCGGTGCATCATATCGACTGGCTGGGCGCGGCGCTTGCGACCGCGGGGTTAGGATCGGTCGTTTACGCACTCATCACCGCGTCTGCCAAGGGCTGGCAGCCGCTGGTCATTGCGACGCTTGCAGCGGGCGTGCTGTTCCTGATTTTGTTCATCCTGGCAGAAGTGCGCCAGGCCTCGCCCATGCTGCCGCCGCGACTCTTCCGATCGCGCACGTTCAGCGCCGTGAATCTGCTGACGCTGCTGCTCTATGCCGCGCTCGGCACGGTGATCTTCTTCTTGCCGTTCAATCTGATTCTGGTGCAGCATTACAGCCCCTCTGCTGCAGGGCTGGTCTTTCTGCCATTCATCGCGTTGATGGTCGTGCTGTCGCCGTGGGCGGGCAGCCTCGTGCACAAGACCGGGCCAAAACTGCCGCTCGTCGCCGGCCCGTTCATCGTGGCGCTGGCGTTTGTCGGATTCGCGCTCATCGGTGTGGGCGGCAGCTACTGGGCGACGTTTTTCCCTTGCGTTCTCTGCCTCGGCATCGGGATGGGTCTGACCGTCGCACCGCTCACGACGACCGTCATGAATTCCGTCGATGCCGACCACGTCGGTGTGGCGTCGGGGGTCAACAACGCGGTCGCACGGACGGGCGGCTTACTGGCCGTGGCGGTGCTCAGCCTGCTCGTCACCGCGGTGTTCGCTCATTCGCTCGATCGCAAGGTCGCCGCCATCGCCCCCTCGAGTGCCATCGCGGCCGCGATGCATGCGCAAAACGACAGGCTCGCGGCGGCACGACCGCCCGCAAACGCGCCGGCCGCCCTGCAACACGATCTCGAGCGGGCGGTGCAAGCGTCGTACGTCGACGCGTTTCGCGCGGTGATGCTCAGCGCGGCGGCGTTAGCGTTGGCCGGTTCGCTGACCGCGTTCGGATTTCTGGCTACTCGGCGGTGAACTTGCCCATGCGCTTGTTGACGTAGGCGTCGAGGCCTTCTTTGGCGTCCTTGCTCTGGAACAGCAGCTGCTGCAGCTCGCGTTCGATCGCGAGCGACTCGGAGAACGGCACCTCGCCGCCGGATACGACCGCACGTTTGATGTTGCCGACCGCCTTGGCCGCCTTGTTGGGCGTCGTGAACTGCTTGGCGTAGCTCAGCACCTCATCGAGGAAGGCCGCGCCGTCGCCGTCATAGATGTCGTTGACGAGGCCGATCTCTTGCGCTTCCTCGAACGAGAACGTGCGGCCCGTGACCATGAGCTCGAGCGCTTTCGCGCGGCCGAGCAGGCGCGTCATGCGTTGCGTGCCGCCCGTGCCGGGGAGCACGCCAAGCGCGACTTCGGGGAGGCCGATTTTGCCGGCGTTGCGGCGCGCCAGGCGGATGTCGCACGCCATCGCGATCTCCAGGCCGCCGCCGACCGTGTGCCCGTTGAGTGCGGCGATGACAAGCTTCGGGGTCTGCTCCATGCGCGTGAGCGTCTCGTTGGCGTGCAGACAGAAATAGTACTTGAACGTCGGGTCGACTTTCTGCAACATCCCGATGTTGGCACCCGCGCAGAAGAACTTCTCGCCCGCGCCGGTGAGCACGATGACTTGCACCGCGTTGTCGAAGCGCGCCTTGAGGATCGCGCCGTCGAGCTGCCGCATCATCTCGTGGGTGTAGGTGTTCGCCGGCGGGTCATCGAGCGTGACGACCACGATGTGCTCGCCGTGCTTGCGGTATTGGACGAGCGTCTTGCCGTCCGCGGATTGCTCCGCGGTGCCCGTGGCTGGTTCGACGTTGATGGCCATGTCTTCAGTCTCCTAAGCAGTCAGCGGTTCAAGCCGCTTTCGGCGCTAGCCAGTCCTCGCGTTTGAAGAGCTCGACCAGTTGCTTCTCGTCATCCTCGGTCGGCAACACCTCGCGCAGGTGGTCTTGATATTGATCGCTGTCAAGCATTCTGCCGTCGACGGCATAGTGCTTGCCGGCGAACTCGCCGATCTGGCGGTTGAAGCGGATGTCGGCGACATAGAGCTTCTCGTCCCCCGGGATCACAGCGTTGATCTGGTTTACGATCTTTGATATCTCGTTGTAATACTGCTGGCGGGCGTAGTCGTTCAGCCGCTCTTTGTCCGCCTGCGACTGCTCCTTGTCTTCCTCGGGCCGGCCCTTGATGCCCCAGATGTATGCCCAGGTGGCGCTCGACGAGTGATCATTGCCGAACAGGTCGAGCGAGCCTGAGAGCCATTTGTTGTGGAATTTCTGCTGCAGCTTGACGGGCACCACGTCCGCTTTGGCGACACGCTTGAGACCGGTCATGCCGGTGCCTAGATGGAACGACTCCTCGCGCAACATCGGACCCATGCTGCGTGACAAGGGTGAGAAACCGCAATGCGACAGCATCTGCAGCTGGAACTTCCCGTCACGGTCCATGTAGTTCTGGTAGGCGAAAAGGTCGAGCCAGTGCTTCACCGGGTTGTTGAAGGCGTTGAGCAGGCGCGTGCCGGCATCGGCCCGGCGGGTGAGCATCTTCTCCGCCTCGATGCGCCCGTCGTTGCCGAAATGGCTGACGAGCAGATGGCACATCTGGTAGCCGTGGCGCGTCTCTTCGATGAACACGCGCGCGATCGAGTAGAGATCGTATTCGCTCGGAGCGTTGCGCAGCAGCAGTCGCTGCTGCTCGTTGGAGGCGAACTCGGTGTCTCCCTGATAGATGATCATGTTGAGCACCGCGTCGCGCATACGCTGATCGGGGATCTCCATCACCTTATCCCACTTGCGCTGTCCGGCGAACTCCCCGAACTCGATCTCGTCGCTCTTGAGATCGCCGTATTTGGCCTCGAGCGTGTAACCGCCCAGGATGCGCGAGAACACCTCGGGATCGATATCGAGATCTTTCTGCCACATCCGCAGTATCTCGACCCAGTCGTCGAAGTTCTTGATGCGCGCCATCTAGCAGCCTCCCCAAGCGTGTGTTATAATTTTCACGACCGCGACAAATTCGCCACACTATTCTAACAGGTTCAAAATGGCAGTGCAAGCGTCCCGTCCGGGCCCGAAAGCGTTGTCCAGCATGACCGTACTACGGCCGCGCTCGATGCTGTTCACCCTGTACGGCGACTACGTGTTCCCCGGGGGGCACGAGCTTTGGCTGGGCAGCCTGGTCCGCATCGCCGACCGGCTGGGCATCAGCGAAGTCGCGGTCCGGTCAGCGGTCGCCCGGCTGGCGCGCGAGGGCTGGATCCTGCCCCGCCGAGCAGGCAACCGCTCGTATTACGCCTTGTCGCCCGCCGGCCGCGAGCTCATCGCTGAAGGCACCCGACGGATCTACCGGACGAACGGTAAGCGCTGGGACGGAGGCTGGTGTTTGCTGACCTATTCGATTCCGGAGAGCGAGCGCGGCACGCGTGACCGCTTGCGCAAGCGGCTCGCTTGGCTGGGATTCGGCGCGTTGGCGGGTGGCATCTACGTGGCGCCGCGCGATGTCAGCGACGATGTGCACCAGCTGCTGCGCACCCACGGCGCCGCGTCGTTCGCGCGCGTGTTCCGCGCGCAGCTCAGCAGCGGTGACAATGATGCGAGCATCGTGCGGCAGTGCTGGGACGTGCCGCGCATCGCGAGGGCGTACGAACGTTTCATCCGCCATTACCAACCGCTGTATGCAGCCGATGCGCGGCGCGGGGCGCGCAAACGCCTGGATGACGGGGACGCCTTCGCTCGGCGCTTCGCGCTGACGCACGATTTCCGCCGCTTCCCCTTCATCGATCCGGATCTGCCGGGAGAACTGCTACCGGCGAACTGGGCGGGTGCGCGAGCGCGCGAACTCTTCGAACGTTATCACGCGCTGTTGACCGAAGGCGCGCTGCGTTTTTTCTCATCCTCGCTGGCGGCGGGTTCTTCCGGGTAGTCATATATTCCGCGCCCGACCTTGCGGCCCAAGCGCCCGGCCTTCACGTATTTGATGAGCAACGGGCAAGGCCGGAACTTTTCGCCCAGCGTCACGTGCAGATACTCAAGCACTTTGAGACGCGTGTCCAACCCCACCATGTCGATCATCTCGAACGGTCCCATGGGATGGTTGAGACCGAGCTTCAGCGCCTTGTCGATGTCACGCGCGGACGCAACCCCCTCCATGAGCATGTAGAAGGCTTCGTTGCCGATCATCGCATTGATGCGGCTGGTCGCAAAACCCGGCGCCTCGTTGATCAACACCGTCTCTTTGCCACTGCGCTCGGCCACCTCTTGGGCCAGCGCCACCGCCGCGTCGCCGGTCTGCAGGCCACGCACGATCTCCACGAGCTTCATGATGTGCGCCGGATTGAAGTAATGCATGCCCACGACGCGCGCCGGATGCTCGACGGCTGCGGCGATCTCGGTGATCGATAAGGCCGACGTGTTCGTGGCGAACACGGCGTCTGCTGCGCACACGCTCTGCAGCTTGTCCAACACGGCGTGCTTGATGGCGAGGTCTTCCGGCACGGCCTCGATGATGAGCCGCGCGTTCGCGGCTGCGCTCAGCGAGATCGCGGTCCGCACGCGACCGGCCGCGGCCTGCGCGATGTCGGCGGTACTCTTGCCACGGCGGACGCCCTCTTGCAGGTTCTGCCGGATGCGCGCCTGCGCCGCCGCCAGCGCCGACGCTTGCGAGTCGATGAGCACGACTGGGAAACCGGCGAGTGCGAGACTGTGCGCGATACCGTTGCCCATGACGCCGGCGCCGATGACGGCCAGCGGTGGAAAGGGTGAGGATTGCGTCAACGCGTCGCGCCGCCTTTGCCGATCGTGCGATGCAGCTTTTCGATCGAGTTGCGCAGCAGGATCACCCGGCGGGCGCTCGCGAGCAGGGCCGCCCGGCTCGGCTCGTCCGGCAACGCTATCGTGCCCTTGCGCACGCTGTTCGCGTAGCGGCTCACGGCGTCGACGCGGCGGCTCGCAAGCGTCCATGCGCCTGCCGCCTTCACCGATCCCGGCGCGCCTAAGCGCTGCACCAACGGTGCTCCAGGAGCACCGGGGTTACGCAGTGCGGCTTCGAGTCGGGCCAGCGAATATTGCGCCAGCGCCTCGTTGAAGCGAGCCAGGAAAAGCCGTAACTGCGTTCGCATGCCAGTACCTCGATATGATCCGACGAAAGCGGTGGCCCGATGGTAGACGAGCGCTCAAATTCGCGCGCCGCTGATGGTGCTCATTCCGCAGAGGCTCGGTCTCGGGTCGGCAAAGCGCAACCTTGCGACGCCGCAGCGCTCGCCCTGTTCTTGCAGACCTCGCAACAGGTCAGGTCGGGTTTGGGCGCCCCCGCGCAGGCCGATCTCGAGCGCCTGTTGGGCAAGGCGGACGCCGGCGTGCTGCTCGTTTACGACGCGCTGAACGCCCCGGGCGTGAGAGCGCTTGCGCCTGGAAAGTTCGCTGGCGCGCTCGGTTACAGTTTGGACGCCGGCACGCTGCGGCTGTTCAGTCTCACGCTTCTGACGGACACGGATTCGCTCGTCGCAAGCCAGGCAGCACGCACGCTGTTTCGTGCCGCTGAGGATCTGGCACGAGCGTTGCGCGCTGCCGTGATGGCGGCGCAGGTGGACAAGCGCGCTGCCGTCATGGCAGCCTTCTTGGATGCCGGTTTTTCGATCGATGACGAGGAGCCTGACACGACGTCCGACGGCGGGGTCATACCCGTCGCCGGCGTCATCAAGCTCGTGGCTCCGGCCTAGCCCCGGCTAATGCCCTTTGGGCTGGAAGCGCAAGGCCACGCCGTTCATGCAATAGCGTAAGCCCGTCGGTTTCGGTCCGTCGTCGAAGACGTGCCCCAGGTGGCCGCCGCAGCGCCGGCAGTGCACTTCCGTGCGCGACATGAACATCGAATTGTCCTGACGCGTCTCGATCGCATGCGGCAGCGGCGCATAAAAGCTGGGCCAGCCGGTACCGCTGTCGAATTTCGTCGCCGAGGAGTACAGCGCCAACGCGCAGCCGGCGCACACGTATGTACCCTCGCGATGCTCGTTTTCGAGCGGACTGCTGTTGGCGAACTCGGTGCCCTGCTCGCGCAGCACGTGATACTGCTCCGGCGTCAACTGCTTGCGCCATTCGGCATCGCTGTGCTCGACTTCGAAATGCTTGGATGGATCGGCGTGCGCCGCGGACTTCGAAAACATGAGTCTTCCCGCTCCAATCGTGAACAAGACGGCAGTGGTGGCTTTGAGGAGGTCAGAACGTTTCATAGCGCATCCTTATATACGAGTGGCTGTTCCACTTGGACTACGTGCCGCAGCGGCTTACGTATCATGGTCGATGTAATATTCGCCGCGTATGCGCTGTACCAATGCGAGGGCTACTTTCGCCCCGTCGCCAGCGGATATGATCGCTTGGCTGGGCAGTCCGGTGATGCGTCCCGCTGCGTAGCAACCCTCCAGCGGTGTGCGGCCGTCGTGTTCGACGCTCACGAACTTGGCGCCGTGGCCGCCCAGCTGCAGTCCGAGCGTAGCTGCCAGGTCGGTGCGTTTGTTCGATGCGAGCACAAAAAAGGTGCAGTCGTGTTCGCCGCGGCTGCTGCGCACCGCAAAGCCGCCGCCGCGCTGCTCGACCGCGTCGATCTGCTCGTCGAAAACGCGTGCCCCGAAGCGCTCGATCTGGGCGCGTGAGAGCGCGAGCAGCTCCGGACCGCCGATACCGTCAGGAAAGCCGAGATAGTTGGAGACGCGGGAGACCCGGCGCAAACTCGATTGCGCTTGATCGAAGACGGCGACCCTCACCTGGGCCCGCGCCAAAAAGAGCGCGCAGGATAAGCCCGCCATACCGCCGCCGGCAATGATGACCTGGAATTGGCTGTGCGGCCGCGCTGATCGCATCCGTCAGAACAGACGCAGCTCGGCGGTCTCAGGCGGCAGTGCCAGGCCCAGCCGGGCCATCATGCCGCGCACCGTCG
>JALYZS010000257.1 GCA_030948745.1 Vulcanimicrobiota bacterium
GTTCCTATCGTTGGCGGAATGCATCTAATATCGGAGCGTGCTGCGGAATCGGGGAGAACAAACGTGACTTTGGCGATCAACTGCGACATGGGGGAGGCATTTGGCCTCTACAGGTGCGGAGACGACGAAGGCATCATGCCTTTTATCACCCTTGCAAACGTGGCGTGCGGCTTCCATGCCTCAGACCCTGTGGTGATGCGCCGAACCGTGAAGCTCGCGCACAAGCATGGCGTTAAGGTGGGTGCGCATCCGTCTTTCCCTGACCTGCAGGGATTCGGCCGCCGCGAAATAAAAATGACCCGCGACGAGCTGTCAGCGTGCCTGATCTACCAAATCGGCGCGCTCAAGGCCTTTCTTGATGCCGAGGGCATGCCACTCAACCACGTCAAACCCCACGGCGCGCTGTACGGCGTCGCCGCGCGCGAAGAGCAGGTTGCTCACGCGGTTTGTGACGCAACTGAGGTATTCGGCGTGCCGCTTCTAGGCATGGCTGGGACGATGCACGAGAAAATCTATGTAGCGCGGGGGATACCGTTCCTTGCCGAGTTCTACACCGATCTCGACTACGCCGATGACGGCTCGCTCCTCATCACGCGCGAACATCCGGCTCTCGATCCCGAGGTCGTCACCCGGCGCACCCTGCGCGCGGTGAAGGATGGCGTAGCCACGTCGATCACCGGCAAGGACATTCCGATGCGCGCGGATTGCATTTGCGTCCACTCCGACACCCCCGGTGCCGCTGACATCGCACGCCGAGTGTTCGAGACGCTGCAACCCTACCTCGGCAAGGTCGCTCCACACCAATCCGCCGCAGCGCGCTGATCGAGTTCTGGTACTCGCGTCAGGATGCCGCATGTGCTTTACACCGGGCCGAGCAGCCCGTTCGGCCGCATGGCATGCGTCGTGATCCGCGAGACTGGCGCTCCAATCGAAGAGCAAGTCATTGACGTCTACGCGGCTACCTTCCTTGACGCCATCAACCCGCTCCGGCAGATTCCCACCTTGGTCCTAGTCGACGGCACCGGCATCTATGACAGCCGCGTCATCTGCCGCTTCGTCGACGCGCTCGCAACGAGAAGGCTGATAGCCGCCGACAACGAGTGGGACATCGAGACACGCTGGTCGCTTGCGCTCGGTCTCATGGAGGCGGGCCTGCAGCGACGTATGGAAAGTTTGAGACCCGAGGGCGAAAGAAGCGAGAGCGTGATCGGCAAGCTCGGCGACCGGATCGATCGCACGTTGGCGTATCTGGAACCGGCTGCGGGGCTGTTACCTCGCGAGCATGCACGCATCGACGCGATCGCCGTCGCTGTCGCTCTCGAATACACCGATTTCCGCTACACCCGAGCTTGGCGCGAGCATTGCCCCAGGCTCAGCGCGTGGTTGGCTGGCTACGGCGAGCGGCCTAGCATGTCCGAAACTCGTCCGCATGACGTACCAAACTAGGAGTCCGTGATGCCCCAAGCCGAAATCCAGTCCCCCCTGCCGGGGACCTTCTATCGCAAGCCCTCCCCCGACGCTGCGCCGTTCAAGGAGGCAGGCGACCCGGTAGCGGTCGGCGATGTGATCGGCCTCGTGGAAGTCATGAAGCAGTTCAGCGAAGTTAGATCCGAAATCGCCGGCCGCATCGTCCGTTTCGTCGTCGAGGATCAGGCTCCTCTCGAGACGGGCCAGACCTTGGCCCTCGTCGAGACGCCCTGAAGCCGGCATGCGCGGGCCGCTGCGCAAGCTTTTGATCGCCAATCGCGGCGAAATCGCCGTGCGCGTGATTCGGGCCGCGCGCGAGCTCGGCATAACGACCGTCGCGGTTCACAGCGAGGCCGACACCGACAGCCTCGCAGTGCGCCTTGCCGACGAGGCTATGCACATCGGCCCGGCGCCGGCATCGAAAAGCTATCTCAACGTATCCGCCATTCTCGACGCGGCCGCGAAGTCAGGGGCGGACGCCATTCACCCCGGCTATGGCTTTCTTGCCGAGAACCCCGCCTTCGCGGCGGAGGTCGAAGCGGCAGGGCTTGTATTTGTCGGCCCAACCCCGGAGACGATCCGTGTCATGGGCAACAAGTCCCTGGCACGGGACACCGCGATGAAGGCAGGTGTGCCCACGGTGCCGGGTAGCGTTGGCGTTGTCGATACAGTCGACCAGGCCAGAGCGGTTGCGACGTCGATCGGCTACCCGATCATGATCAAAGCCGCGGCCGGCGGGGGCGGTCGTGGCATCCGCGTCGCAGCTAACGAGGGGGACCTAGCGCAGCAGATGGCGGTGGCC
>JALYZS010000273.1 GCA_030948745.1 Vulcanimicrobiota bacterium
CTTGGAGGTGCAGGACCAAGCCAATCTCGGGCTGCCCGCACTGGCGGCAGCGGCCGGCGGCATCATGTATAAGGCGAACACTGATCCAGGGCTGAGCTCGGTCTTCACGACCTTCCGCGTCGACAGCCCGCAGATACAGCTCAACATCAATCGCGACGCGGTGCAATCGCTCAATGTGAAGCTCGGCGACGTCTTCGACACGCTGCAGACCATGCTCGGGTCGAGCTATGTCAACGATTTCAATTACATGAACAAATCCTATCGCGTGTACGTGCAAGCCGACGCACCCTACCGGTCGCGCGTCGAAGACATCGGCCGCATATACGTCCGCTCCCAGGACAACAAGATGGTGCCGCTGGGATCGCTCATGACGGTGCAGCGAACGCTGGGGCCGCCGGTCATATCCCATTACAACCTTTTCCGTGCGATCGAATTCAATGGCAGCGCTGCGCCAGGTTATTCATCTGGACAAGCCATCTCGCGCATGGAGACCGTTGCGAACCAGGTACTCCCGCAGGGCATGACCTACGCCTGGACCGGCACCTCGCTCGACCAAATCGAGGCGGGCGCAGCGACGATCATCATCTTCGGCTTGGCCGTGGTGTTCGTGTTCCTCGTCTTGGCGGCCCAATACGAGAGCTTAGTCGATCCGCTCATCATCATCATGGCCGTGCCGCTCGCGATCTTGGGCGCGCTCACCGCCGTGTGGCTACGCCATCTGCAGAATGACATCTTCACCCAGATAGGCCTGGTGATGCTCGTGGGGCTTGCCAGCAAAAATGCCATCTTGATCGTGCAGTTCGGCAACTTGTTACGACAGCAAGGCATCCCCGTGGCACAGGCCGCCGTCCAAGCGGCTCAAACCCGGTTGCGACCGATCCTCATGACGTCGTTCGCGTTCATCTTCGGCGTCATGCCGTTGGTGTTCGCGACCGGTGCGGGCGAGGCGAGCCGTCACTCCTTGGGAACGGCCGTCGTCGGCGGCATGCTGCTCTCGACGATCCTCAATTTGTTCATCATCCCGCTGCTCTACATCATCATCGCGGGCGCCGAAGAACGCTGGCGCGAGCGCCGGCGCACGAGGCAAGTCCTCACGTAAGGTCCTCCTGAGCGCTGATGATCAGTGCGCGGCGCGCGCCTTTGCGGTGTTGTTCGGCAACAAAAACACCTGGCTGTGCGGGTAGTCGAGATACACGGTGAAGAACTTCAAGAAATCGTAGCCGATCAAACCGTCGTCATTGTTGAGCTCAAACGCATCCGTCTGGTCCATCAGCATGAGCCAGTCATCCAGACTGACGCCTGAGACCGTCAAGTTCTTGACTTCCGTGGCGCGCGCCGTGAACGTGCCGCCACGGACGGTTTCGAACTGTATCCAGGGTAGCCAAATGCGGTCGGCGTTGACGCCTCGGCCTTGGTCCTTGACATCGGTCGGATGGGCGAGCGCGAACGATTTTGAGAGCCAGCTGTCGTTGGAACCGGTGTCCAAGATGAAATGGTGGCTGGCCGTCTGTCCGATCTGCACCGCGATGGAAGGCACCCCCTCATCGAGCGTCACCGGGAGGGCGTACGCTTCTGCCGGCGGCACGAAGAAGAACGGGTTCACTGCCGTCACGACGCCCTTCTCATAGTCGATGCTCAGGACCGCGTTGGCCAAGAAATCGAAGCCGACGAGACCCACGACGTCACTGCCCACCTTGGAATTGTCATGCCAGCCCGGCAGAGTGTGCACGATGACGTTGTTCATGCTGACCGCTCCGGCGCTCAATTTGGGTATCACCGCGTAGCCCGGCGCCCAACTCCCGAACGGCGTGCGTTGCACCGGGCCAAAGCTCTTCAACCCAAGTTTTTGCGCGAGATCCGAATCCATGAAGATCCCGCTCGCGCCGCTGTCCAAGAAGAAATCGTAACCGCGGCCGCCTACGGTCAACTGCACGAGGACTTTCGCGTCCCCTGCGGTGTACACGGCGACCGACGTGCTCATGTCGCCATTTGCCGTGATGTCGTGACCGCTGTTCTCGACGCTGATGATCTTCGTGTGGCCTTTGGCGTCGGTCACTTTCGAAGGCAGCTGCACGACGTTGCTGCCGGCCGGAAACTGCAGCAAGCTGGCGTTGGAATCGGGCATGGCCGTGTCGGCGGGCGTGACCGGGCCGTTGTACTTGAGCGACGTGGTGACGAAATCCCAATCGTTGTCTTTAATCCCATCCGTCACGTGTTCGTGCCAGGCATTTTGGAAGCTGCCGGTCCGGCGAAAGTCGTCATAGGTATACGTGTTGCGCGACGTGTTATGGGGTACTTCAACGCGGACGAGCAGCGCGTTGCCCTTATCGAAGAAAAACCACTTCGGCGAGCCGTACTCGGTCGTCGCTTCCACGACGTATGCCGCAGGAGGTCCCGCCACTTCGCCCAGCAAGCGCATTTGGGAAGAGCCGTAGTGCGTATAATCGTCGACGGAACGCGTGTCCGCTTCTGCTCGGGCCTCATCGTGCAGCGCGATGACGAGGCCATTCTCGTTGCGGCGCCACAACTGGCCAATCGTGCGTCCACGCTCCCACGCGATCGCGTCCAAGTCGGTGTTCACCTTATAGTCCTGGCCAGATTCCACGACGCTGAAGGTCCCCTTGAGGCCCCACGCGGTGACGCGTCCCTTCTCGACCCGCGTGCTGAAGTGGCCGTCGCTGCCATCGGCGCGACGCGCCGCTGACAAGACCGTTTCGAGGCTGACGTTGGCGGGCGAGATGCCAGCAGGCGGCGCGAAGAGATCTCGTGCGGAGCACGGGGAGGCCAGCAGGCCCAAAGCGATCAGTCCGGACAATAGCAAAAATCTGCCGCAGCAGACCTGTATGGCGAGCGCCATGTCGGGCCTCCTTTGGATGTCTCCTCGTTCGGTAGAAAAAGAACGCGTCCCTCGGGTTACGAGGGGCGCGCCAGGGCACCGTGGTGCGATGTTTAGGTGGTGCCGAAACTTCTAGGTCTTGACCAACGGGTTTTTCACCGCAAACGCACCTTTGGGATTGGGCTTCACCCACACGATAAGATCCCACACCGCGGGGAAATCAAAGACGCGAACGACCTGGGCGGTCGATTTTGCCTTGTGCAGTTTCACCAGATCAGCGGCGGTCGGATGCTTAGGGTCGCCGCCGGACTTGCGGAAGTCCGCAGGCATGATGTAGAGATCGTACTGCCCGGCGCCGGTCTTCGGATTCAGCCGCACGTAGTGGATGTGGTCGTCGAAGCCATACCAACGGCCGGGATTCACCCCGAACGCGTGCGGTCGCGCGGGCCCGGTCATCGGTCGCGAAAAATCCGCTCCGAGGAGGGTGCCGTTGACGTCGTACCACAGCTGGCTCGGGTGGCGCGTGTCTTCGGACGTCCAATGCATGTTGGCGTAGCTGATCGCGCCGGTTTCGTCAACGCCGGTGTATCGCACGTAGCCCTGTCGCTCTGCGTCCGCGGCGTGCGGAAAGCGTGCGTTCAGATCGCTTTGGATCGAGCGCACGAAAGCTCTTTCCGCCGGGGATAAAGGCCCTTTATACGTAGGCCCCTCATCGGCGTTTGCGACGCTCGAAAGCGCGAGCAGCAGTGACGCGGCCGCGATGAGAAGCTCTTTACGCATGCGCGAGCTCCTTCTTCTCGTAGACCGAGCTGAGCAGATCCCACAGACCGCTCGCCGTCGCCTCAGCGGCTCGCAACGATGCCTGTGATGCGGCCACCGCTTGCTCGTGCAAGATGCTGCGCAGTTGCTGCTCGTGATCTTTGTCGAGCTCGGCGTGCAACGCGAAATAGCGTGCCCCGTTGTGCTCGCGTATATCATAGTGCTCCGCAAGCCCGCGCAGCTTCTCAGCCGACACGGCGGGCGACTGAGCTTCGATCGCCCACGCCGCGGCTGTGCCGCTACCATTGTGTGCCGCCTCTGCGCCGGTCCGCAACAATGCGACGGTCGCAGCGTTAGGTGCAACGTCGTGAGCGGGGACTTGACCATCTGCCAGCGCCGCGGCGAACTCCGCCCACATCCCGACGTGCTCGGCTTCCTCGGCTGCGTGCGCGCGCAGTTCGGCTGCCCGAGCCGGGTGGGCAGCGCCATCCGCGGCGATCCATTGCGGGATCGCGGCGACGACGTGCGCGTATTGCGCCGCATAATCTCGCAGCTGGGCACGCGAGAGCGTGCCCGCCGCCCACGCCACATAGAAGGGGTGTTTCAAAAGGTTCCAGCGCTCGCAGATGCTATCGAGCTGGCTGTCCAAATGGTCAGACTGCATGGATGCTCCTCCGGCTCTAACCCGAGCCACGGTGCGCAGATTGAGTCCCGGGGCCTCGTATTCCCTGCCGGCTAAAGCTTGCGGTGGTTCCACTCGATGAACCGGACATGGGTGACGGCACACAGGGAGAACTGGAAAGCGTCATCGACGCCATTCGCATTCTCACATCGAGCCCGGACGATTTGGTGCTCGCGCCGGATTACAAGGACGTGGTATATGCTGCGCTCCTCGAATTCGAACATGCTTGGCGCGACGATCGCTGGTGGACGCCGGCTGGCACAGTCCGCACGCTGGGCGAACTGCGAGCGCTGCAGGCGCTCATAGGAAAGTCAGATCTCGCTTTGTGATCTATGCCGGGTTTGGCAGGGTGGGACACGGGAGAAAGGGTAGCTACACTCCAAAGCGAGGTATCGATGGGAAAACCTTTAGAGGCCTTGACGCAGGCGGACGCGTTGCTGCGAACCTGCGGGCAAGACTCGCATCTATTCCAGTTGTACTCCACCGATGAAAGTCTGCTGGCGAGAAACGTCGCCCGCTATCTCCTCGAGGGTTTCAATGCCGGGGCGGGTGGCCTCGTGGTCGCGACGCCCGAGCATACGAAGCTTTTCTGCGCGGAGCTGACGAGCCTCGGCTTCGACACGCGGACCGCGCTCGACGAACATCGCTTGCAGACGATCGACGCCCGCGAATTGCTCGCGCGCCTGCTGGTGGACGGCTATCCGGATGCCAACCGGTTTGATGCATATGTCGGCGGCACGGTCCGCGC
>JALYZS010000276.1 GCA_030948745.1 Vulcanimicrobiota bacterium
AAATCGAGCAGCCGCGCGCCGTGCAACTGATCGAGCGGCGGATGCCAGAACGGGAAGTGTTCTGCGGCGACCTTTTCAAGTGGGAGTCTCGTGCGGGTGGCCGCAAACCGGCCCAGTTCGCGGAGCAACGGCAAAGCGTCGCGTTCGAGCTGGAGCGAAAACGTCCGGCGCGCCTCTTCTTTGCCCAGACAGCAGCGTTTGTATTTCTTCCCGCTGCCGCAAGGGCACGCGTCATTGCGTCCGCGTTTTTCCATCTCGGGCTGTTCTTGCGCGGCGCAGCGCTTTTCCCGCTCACGGACCGATAACGAGCTTGATGAGCCTCATGCTCGCCTCGCTCACCGCCATGCTCGTGCTGCTCGAAGCCGCCATACAACCTGCCCGATTCGTCCTGGCAGAGCGACTACGAACCGGCGAGCATCTGGTCGAGCATCGTTACAGCGACGACCGCATCGAGTGGAAGCTGCCGCACAAGCGGCTCGAACCCTTCATCCGCGGCGGTGCCATCATCCACGAGGAACGCCATCAGATGATCGTGCTGCGTGCGATCGTGACACGCACGGCGCCAGGTGTGGCGTCGCTCGCGGGCAGCGCCGACCGCACGTACGTCGATGTGCCGCGCCACACGCAACGCTTCACGCATGCGACGTTTTCCAGCGTTCTGACCGAAGGCAATGACGATCCAGGGGTGAGCATGCCGGCGTTGGAGGATGCCGCCATGACTGACTTCCCGCGGCGCGCGCTTGGCGTCGGCGACTGCTGGACGAGCCGGCGCAACATCCTCACGGCACTAGGCAGCGGTCGCGCGCAGTTCCGCCGCTGCGTCGCCGCACGATCCGGCCCGCTTGTGCGCATCACCGTGCGCGCGAACGGCATCATCACGGGGCAGGAGTATCATCTGCCGAAGCTGCTGCCCGGCAGCATGGAGCTGCAGGGCGACGCATGGTACGACCTCGACCGGCGTCTGGTCACGCAGGAGAGCTACCGCGTGCACAACCGGTTGCTGAAACTTGCGGAACATGAATCGATCGGTTTCGATGAGATCCTCGACGTCGATGTGATCACGCGTCAAATCCCCTGACAGCCGAGCGTCGCAGGCCCCGCATACACCGCGGCAAAGCGCCGCAACCATAGGGACCCGCTCTCGTGCGCTTGCGGCGCGCGCTCGACCACGTAAAAACGGGTCCAGGTCACTGGCCACGCGGCCTGAAAAGGAAAGGCGACCCGCAGACGTTTCCATCCACGCCAATCGACGTGACGCGCCAACGTCAGACTTTCTGCGTTGCCATCGGCATTGCGGTAGCCGCCGCGCAACCATGCACCGTTACCGTCGCCGTAGACGTCCAACGAGACGGCGATGGGTTGCCCGCACAGCGCCACAACTGACTGCACATACGCGGCGCGGATCGCCGCGGCGGCGCTGAAATCGTAGCGCAGCCGCAGCGCCCGTTCCCCTGAGGGCGCCGGACTTTCGTCGGCGGCGCCAGCGACGATGTCCGCAGGCTGCGCGCGAAAACTCCACAGCGGCGGTTGTCCGCCCGCACGCAAGTCGCGCTGCACCCACTGCGTATGTTCGCCGCTTGCAAGGGTCAGCTCCGCAGTGCGCATCCCGATCTGCGCACGTACGGTTGCGAGACCGGCCCGCGCCCCGGCCGTGAACGTCCCGAAGGGATCGATGCTGCCTCCGTTCCCCTGGGACGTCCAATGGATCGCCTCGGGATCGACGGCTACCGGCAGCCTGCGGTCGTCCAGCGCTTGGACGGCCAGCGCCGACTTCATTCCCGCCGGCAGCACCCGTGGCGCTCCCACAACGCGCATGCTTGCGACGGCGGCGAGCACGCGCAGACTCACCTCCGTGCTGGCGTTGGCGGCATGCGCCGTCAACCTGATGTCCGCCGCATGCTTCGCCCTCAACACGCCGCCGGCATCGATGCGCGCAGCGTCCGTGGGTTCGACGGTATAGCTCACGTCCTGCGCAGCCAGGGGGATAGGTTGGTCGTGCTCGTCGACCCCAGAGGCGAACAACTGCAGGTGGCTTCCGGTGAGCACGCTTTGCGCCGGCGCTTTGATGAGCAAGCGCTGGACCGGTCCCACAAGCGCTGTGTTGACGACGAACAAGCCATCGGCGATGCCGCGTTCGCGTCCGTCGGATGGCGTATTCGCGACGCTCACACCGCCATCGCCAAGATGACGCACGACCATCTCGCTCGAGCCGCCGCTGTCGAACGCCATCGCATTCGCAGCGCCTAGGCTTGCGAACAACGCGCCGAACATCGGCCGGGTGAGTCCGACCGACCGGCTCGGGGCGCGTCCGTCGACCACGATGAGCCACAGACTGCCGCCGTCCGCCGAAACGCCTGCGCCGGTCACCGGGTTTCGAACGTCCGTCTCCTCGGGCGCGGGCGGCGCGGGATCGACCGCGATCGCGCCGTCGCGCAACAGCAGCGGACCGCCGCCGACCGCGGTGGTGATCGAATCAGCGGCCGGTTCGCTCTGCATGTCCACCGTCACGACGTCGCCCGGTTTGAAATCCTGCGCCAAGCTCTGCGCGAGCCCACCGTTGGCCGCGACCCCGAGGTCGCCGTTTGCGAGCGGGACCAACGCTGATGCATCGACGTTGACCTGCTCGACCCGGTAGGACAGCGGTACCTGGGCTGGCGACCGGGGTTGCTGGGACGGCGTGAGCACGACCTCAAGCGCGGCCCCGGCTGTGGTGGGGCCAAGCTCCTGGGTGATGAGCGCCAGGTTCGACGCGCTCGCCCATTCGTTGAGCGTGGATATGCGAACCATGCGCCCGCCGGCGGCCGTGACGAGCGCCTGCCAGTGCATCGTTTGCATCACGATCTTGTTGCCGCTGCCCGCGATGAAGGCTGCGGCTGCATCCGGCTGGTGCAGCATACGCCCGTTCTCCACCAGCACGTTGAGCGGCGCACCGCTCTCGTTGATGTCGAAATAATCCGCATTGACACCGAGCTGCGCGTGCAGGCGGTCGGCCATCGCGGAGAGGCGCTCGCCAGGACCCTGCACGGTGCCCTGCTGCGAGCCCGCCACCAAAGCGACGAACGGGTTGTGCAGATCGATTGTCGCGATCGAAAGCTCGAGCGGACCGCGGGCGGTGTCGAGCCGCCAGCGCGCATGGCGCACGCCCGGCCCGAGCGTCTCATCGCTTCGCAGTTCAGCGCGCGCTATGCGCGGCCAGCCCACGGGTTGCGGAAACCGGTCGCCGCGTGTTGGTTGCGGTGCCAAGCAGATGAAGGCGATAAAGACGGTGAGTTCCAGCCGCATACGGAATGACACTGCGCGCGCATTTTCTGGAAGGGGATGGCGGATGCCTCACGGATCGCAAAGAAACTTGTTGACGGCCTTCATCGTCGCCGCGCTGCTCGTGCTGGCCACGATGGCGAGCAGCGGCGATGCGCCGACCGATGGCATCGCGCTCGCCTGGCACCAGCCGGCGCCCGGTGACTCGTTCAACGCGACCGAGAATATCAGCCGCCAGGTCCGGTATGAGATGAACAGCATGCTGCGCGCGCTCGCGGCGGGACGCGCCGACCCCGTGACCATCCTCGAAGATCGCGCCCAGACGATCGCACGCGACTCACGCGGCGCTTGCTGGATCGTCAAAGAAGACGACAGCCGGCACTATGGCGGAGATAACCCAAAGGATAGTTCCGTCGTCAAACGGGTGGCGCAAACCGCTCTGCCCATCGACGCCACGGCCCGTTCAACGCCCTTGCCCCCCTTGAGCGGCGCGGAGGTCCCGCGCGGCGCAGCGCCGCAGGCCGCGGCCTCGGCGCAAGCGGAATGTCACGCCGCAAACGCGGCCAGCGAGGCAGCGCGCTACAAGGATGCAGGCGATGCCGCGCTTGCGGAGTTTCCCGCCGGCACGATCGCGCCCGGTCAGACCTGGCGCTTCAGCCGGCCGGTCCGCGTCGAGCGCGAGCTTGCAGCGGGCGTCATGACCTACACCGATAAGCTCACACGGGTGGAGAAC
>JALYZS010000289.1 GCA_030948745.1 Vulcanimicrobiota bacterium
GCCGTGCACACCGGTGATACGCAAGAGCGCGACGGCGACTATTTCGGACCGGCAGTCAACCGGGTCGCGCGCTTGCTGGCGATCGGTCACGGCGGCCAAGTGCTCGTGTCGGGCGTCGCGGCCGAACTCGCCCAAAGCGCCTTGCCTTCGCAGGTGGTGTTGCGCGACCTTGGCACGCATCGCTTGCGCGACCTCACGCATCCCGAACAAGTCTTCCAGCTCAAGGCGCCGGACCTGCCTTCGGAGTTCCCCCCGTTACGCTCGCTCGATGCGCTGCCGAACAATCTGCCGCTGCAACTCACGAGCTTCATCGGTCGCGACGCCGAGCTCAGCGAGATGAAACAGCTGCTGGAGAAGACCAGGCTGCTCACGCTCTTTGGCGCCGGCGGCGTCGGTAAGACGCGCGCGGCGATCCAACTCGGCGCGGATCTGTTGGATGTCTATCCCGACGGGGTGTGGTTTGCCGACCTCGCCCCGATCTCAGACGGCGCGCTCGTGCCATCGGAACTTGCAAGCGGGCTCGGACTGCAAGGGTCGTCGGAAAAACTTTCCGCCAACATCGTCGTCGCCATGCTGAAGAATAGCCACGCGCTGGTGATTCTGGATAGCTGCGAGCACGTCATCGCCGCGGTGGCGGGATTCGCAAACGCGCTTTTGCGCGGATGCCCAAAGCTCAAAATCGTCGTGACCAGCCGCGAAGCGCTCGGGATTAGCGGCGAATCGGTGCACCGCATGCCTTCGATGGAGTGCCCACCCGCAGGGAAGGAGCTCAGCGTCGAGCAGGCGATGGAGTACGGCGCCGTCGCCCTCTTCGTCGAACGCGCGCACGCGGCCGACAACAAGTTCGCGTTGACCAACGACACGGTGCCGATCGTGGCGGACATCTGCCGCAGGCTCGACGGTATCGCGCTTGCGATCGAGCTCGCGGCGCCGCGCGTGAAAGTGTTGAACCTGAAGCAGCTGGCCGAACGGCTCAACGAGCGCTTTCGCATACTGACCAGCGGCAGCCGCACGGCGTTGCCCCGCCAGCAGACGATGCGTGCGCTCATCGACTGGAGCTACAACCTGCTGCCGCCGAAGGAACAGCAGCTTTTCCGTATGCTGTCGATTTTTGCGGGCGGCTGGACCTTGGAAGCGGCCAGCGCCGTGTGCGCGGTCGACGACATCGAAGAATTTGAGGTGTTGGACGAACTATCAGCATTGATCGACAAATCGCTCGCGCAAGTGGAGTTCACTGAGGCGTCGCAGCGCTATAAGCTGCTTGAGTCGATGCGCCATTACGGTCTGGAGAAGTTACAGCAGTCGGGTGAGCGTGCAGCCAGTGAGCGCAGGCGGGCCGAATACTTCGCCGACTTCGTCGCGCGTATTGCGCAGGCGTTCAACACCACCCCCACCTACGCGCTCTTGACCAAGATGGAGCCTGAATTCGATAACATCCGCGCGGCGTTGGAGTGGGCACTCGTCGAACGTTCGGACATCGAGCTCGGCCAAAGACTAGCGGCGGACCTGGGTTGTTGCTTGCAAGCAGGGCTGCGGGCCCCCGAAATGCAGCATTGGCTCAGGCTGGCCATGGATACAACCGATTCCACCACTCCCCAGGAGGTGGTGGCAAAGCTCTGGTTCGGGGTCTCGTGGGTCAACGTCAACCTGCTTGCGTACTTCGCTGCCGCCGATGCCGCCAAAAAAGCAATGGAAATCTACGAGCGCCTTGGCGACGAGCTTGGCGCGATGAGGAGTGCCGTCTCTTTGGGGCGGTCGCTGAGTTTCACCGGGCGCTATCCTGAAGGAAAAGCTTGGCTGGAACGAGCGCTGACGGTATTGCGCAAGCGAAATCTTCCGAAACTGCTTGGCGACTGCCTTGAAAGCCTTGGGACCGGTGCCTGCATCGCCAACGACATTCAAGCCGCTCGCGACTATTATCGCGAAGCGCTGCCGATGGTCCAAGCGGCCGGGGACGACCGCAAAGTCAGCGTTGTCCTGAGCAACAAAGCGGAGACCGAATTTCAGGCGGGCGCCATCGAAGCAGCGCTCGATTTCAACGCGCAGGGCCTGGCGCTCGATCGCGCGCGAAAGAATCTGATCTCAGCGGCAGGCGGTCTGTCGAACCGAGCCGCGTATCTCATCGCGGGGGGGCAGATCTCCGAAGCGCTGGTGTGCGCGCGCGAAGCCCTGCAGATACAGCACGAGGCGCAGCTTGCTGCGCTAGCAGCCGCGGCCGTGCAACACTTCGCGGCGATCGCGACGGAGCGCGGCGACGCGCAGCGTGGCGCACGACTGCTCGGTTTTGTCGAAGCCCGCCTCATCGCGCTCGAATTGGTACGCGAATACACTGAGCAACGGGAAGCCGACGCCATGCTCGCAGTGCTGCGGAAGACGCTTGCCAAGGCCGAGTTGACGAGGTTGATGGACGAGGGCAGGCTGTGGAGCGAAGACCGCGCTGTCGCCGAAGCCTTCGAGGTTTCCTAAGAACTCGGATTCACAATTGTGCCCAGACGCTCGGGCTCAATGCGTTTGATCGCACTTGAGGCCGGCTTCGACTTCCGAGCGCGCGGCTTGCAGATGTCCGATGGCGGCGACGCGATGGCCGCAATAGTCGTGTTGGTCATGCTGCAATTGATCGATCATGCGCTCCAGGTGGCGGTAGACGCGGCGCAGGCTATGATCGCTGCTATGGTCGCCGCGTGTCGGCATCGGCGCCGGTGTTGGGCTTGCGGCGAGAGCGGCGCGCGCCGTCATCGTCGCTGCGAGTCCCGCGGCGGTTGTGATGAAATATTTTCTCTCCATAGATCTGCCCTCGCTTTTCAGACGAAGTTGAGCGTTTGGAATGCGCTGCCCAGGACCTGCTGCGGCGGCACGCCGAGCCAGCGGTCGAGCAGCGTCGCGTACACCGATCGGAAATCTGTGTGCCATTTGAGGTTGCCCATGTCGAGGTCGCTCAAGCTCGGGTGATCGCCGTAGATGCCGCCCTTGACCGCGCCGCCGATCAGGAACATGGGAGCTGCGGTGCCGTGATCCGTGCCGCGGTTCGCGTTTTCTTGGACGCGGCGGCCGAACTCGGAGAAGGTCATGGTCAAGACTTGGCTGTCGAGCCGGTGGGCTGCCAGGTCGTCGTAAAACGCCTTCATGCCCGACCCGAACTGCTCGAGCAGCCGGTCTTGCTGCGCGCGTTGCCCGGTGTGCGTGTCGAACGATCCGAGGCTGAGGTAGAGCACTTTCGTGCCGACGTCGGACGCGAGCACCGCGGCTGCGAGATTCAAGCCTTGCGCGAACGGTGTCTTCGGATATTCGACGGCCGGCTTGTAGCCCGCGACGAGGTGCGGCAGCTGCGCCGAGCTCGCGTGGGCGTCGTGTTCGACCTCCTGCACGAGCTGCAGGTACGGGCTTTGGAAGGGATAGCGGTTCCCATCCCCGTTGAGGATTTGGTCGGCGTGCGCTTGTTCGTCACGGCTGTCGCGAAACCCGAAGTTTCGCAGATTATCGATCGTGGGCACATCCGTCTTGTCGGCCACAAGCATCTTCGGCAGGATGGGGCCTATCGCCAGACCTTTGAACAGATTGTTTTTGGGCAAGCCTGCTTTATCCAAATATCGTCCCGCCCAACCAGTGTCGACGATGTGTTCCGGCGCTGCCGTTTGCCAGATCTCGGTGGATCGGAAATGCGAGAGATTGGGATTGGGGTAGTGGACGCCTTGTAAGATCGCGACCCGGCGTTGGTCGTAGAGCGCTTTCAAACCGGCGAGGCTCGGGTTGAGACCGATGCTGCTGTCGAAGCGCAGAACGTCGCCTTGCGGGATGTTGATCGTCGGCCGCACACGGTAATAGTCGGGGTCGCCGTACGGCACGAGCGTGTTGAGGCCGTCGTTCCCGCCCTGCAGGTTCACGACGACCAAACTGCGCGCGGTTGCCGATCCGGGCGCGCGGATGGTGCCGGCTGCCCGCGCGGCGCGCGCGAAGATGGAGTCGATCGCGAGGAAACCCGCGAACGCTCCGACGCTTTGCTGGATGAACTGCCGCCGTTTTGCCATGTCTACGATCCTCGTCTTCTCACGATAATTGGTAGCTCGGCAACGCCATGGCAAGGCTCACCGCGCCGCGCACTTTTTCTTCGAAGTTCTCCCCCGACAGCGCGACGCGATTGCCCACGCCGTCCGTCGCCATGAAGTTCAAGATGTTCTGCTGCTGTTCGGTCGTGGCATCGCCCTGCGCGACCACGTCCAGGACGCGGTTGGTCACCGACAGCGGATCGTTCAGCGCGGCCCCGGCCACCCAGCTCGAGGGGTCGGCCAGACGGCCGGCGGGCGCCGCGAGTGCGCCATTCATCGGTCCCATGGCGTTTGCCACCGCACTGCCGTTTTGGCCGCCGGCGGGCTTGAAGAGCACGAGCTGGTGCAAGTAGTTGAGCCGCGCCAGCAGCAAGCCTGTGTTCATCCACAGCGCGCCGCCCGGCCAACCCGCGACGTTCGGCGGGTTCATGATCATCTGCCCCATCTGATTGACGGCGCCGAGCGAACGCAGGCCGACCCCGGTGGCACCTAAGGTCTTCAAGGCGCCGATCGTCAGTTCGATGGGACTCTTGATGAGGGCGCGGTAGGCGCGCGGCGAGTAGAACACATTGGAGCGGAACAGCGTGCTGAGCAGTTGCCCCGTGTCATAGCCGCTGTCACGATAGTGCGCGCCCAACGCATCGACGAGCGCCGGTTCCGGATCATCGTATACGAAGGCGCGCAAGAACTTGCGCGCCATGTAGCGCCCGGTCGCGGGTTGCTCCATGATGATGTCGACGATGTTGTCGCCGTCGAAGTTGCCGCTGCGGCCGAGGAACGTTTTCACACCATCGTCGTGCGCGCGCTGGTTGAAGAAGAACTGGCCGCTCATGCGGTCGACGCTCATGCCGGTGAAGGCGCGCGCGCTTTGCCGCACGTCCTCCTCGGCGTAGTTGCCGACGCCGAGCGTGAAGAGCTCCATGAGCTCGCGCGCGTAGTTCTCATTGGGATGCTGCTTACGGTTGGCGATGCCGTCGAGGTAATGCAACATGGCCGGATCACGCGAGACGTCGTGGGTCAACTGCGCATAATTGCCCGTGGCATAGCGGCGGAACAGCGCGAACTGGTCCACCATCATCTGCGGCGTGATGCCTTTTTGGCCGATGCCGCTCGTGAAGTGGTTGCTCCAGAAGTACACCATGCGCTCTTGCAATGGATTGGGCGTCAAAAGGGCGCGGTTCATCCACCATAACGTCGTCGCCACCAGGGCCTTGCGGCGCTGGACCGGGTCCATGGGCCCGTACGTGATATCGCCCACCGGCTGTGCCGGATAGGTGTCTGAAACGAAGCGCAGCAGGGCTTCGACGGCGCCATCCATGCCGGCGTTGGCGGCGTTTCGGATCTCTTGCGGGGAGCCGCCGAAGCCCGCTCGCCTGAGGAGGTGGGCGGCGAGCTTGGCGCTCCAGGGCCCTCGATACGGAGAAAGAGCGCTTGCAACGTCAAGATTGCCGCTCGGCCGGTATTGTGCTTGCACCGCAGTGTCGCTCATGAAGTTGCCTGCTCCTCGATGACCGTGAAGGGCTAGTGGTAGTGTACGACGGCCGGCGTGAGAGGGGCTTGAAGCTGCCATGAGATTATCATGAGAAGGAGGAGAGCGCCAATGACCGCGCTCAAAACGAGCGCATGCGATACGATGCCATCATCATCGGCGCCGGCCATAATGGACTGGTCGCTGCTGCCTATCTGAGCAGGGCGGGCCAGCGCGTCCTCGTGCTCGAGCGTAGCGAGGTCGTCGGTGGGGCCGCCGTGAGCGAACATCCCTGGCCCGGCTGGACTGTGTCGAGCGCCTCTTATGTATGCAGCCTGCTGCACCCTCAGATCATCGACGATCTTGCCCTGCGCGATCACGGCTACCATGCATTCGTCAAGGACCCGGCATCGTTCAACGTCCTTGCTGACGGGCGATCGCTGCTCATCTCACGCGACCGCGCCGCAAGCGCTCGCGAGATCGCACGCTTCTCGGCAGCCGACGTGGCCGGCTTCGAGAAGCTCGACGAGCAGGTCACCAAGCACGCCGCGGAGCTGTTCGCGCACCTCAATGACGACGACCCGCGGTTCGATTC
>JALYZS010000294.1 GCA_030948745.1 Vulcanimicrobiota bacterium
ATATTGGTCGTCGTGTCGACGCCCACTGAGATAGTCTTTATGTAGTTGGCGAGCACAGGGGTGGGCGTGATCAGCATTGCGGCGGTCAGCGCCGTTTGCGCGGTTGCGGTGCTGAGCTGCGGAACGCCGTTGGGACCCTGTGGTATCACACCCTTGCCCTCTGCAATGTACGCGCGCATGATATCGAAGGCGCTTCCGTCCGCGTTCGGCGCCAGCCAGTAGACCCAGACACCGCGCCAGTCCGGATATCCGGGATGGAGACTAAATTGGTCGGCGACGTGGAACTGACCGGTGCCATCGTCCGCGGTCGCGACCACCAAGCCGCCCACGTTCTGCGGTGACGTGTAGGATGCGCACGCCACGGGGCTCGTCGTGCAACCGAGAACCCCGGTCGTGTCGCTCTGGCCCAAATCGCGCCTGATCTTGTACAACGCTATGGCGGCGGTGTTGACGTCGTCCACCTGCGACTGCACTTGGCGCGGCGCCTTGAGCACCACGGGCGCCATCAGCACCATGGCGGTCATCAACATGCCGCAGATAACGCTGACGGTGAGCAGTTCGGCGATGGAAAAGCCGCGCTGGCTGTTTTTGTTTTTCATGATATCTGCTGCGTCGCGTAGCTCTCGACGCTATAGCTGCGGGCTGCCCCGCTCTCGATCCAGTTCACGAACACCGTGCAGTGCTGCAGCCGCGTGAAACCCGGCACGAGTGTGCAGCTGCCGTTGATGTTGAAATTGCCGGGCGACGCGTTGTGGACTTGTGTCCCCATGATCGAGTCGCCGCCGTCGATCGGCACGGTTCTCGGCAGCGGGAGCGTTTTGCTCTGCTCCACGGCTGAACGCATGGCGTCGAGGTATTCTTGGCCCGCGCTCACCGCCTGCAGATAGATGTTGGCGTGGCGGGTCGACTGCATCGAAAAGGGAAGGAGCCCAAAAAATGTCGCAAGCGCAATGCCAAAAATGGCGATAGCGAAAAGCGCTTCTAGGAGGGTGAAGCCCCGACCATTCCTTTGGTCAGAACGAAACGACATGGGCCAGTAACCTCGACGGGTCCCCACACTTGGATGTATTCCCATCTTCCCGTGAGCGCAGTCACCTTCCTCGCGGCACAGCGCGACTAGTCGCCGCTGGATGCCGTCGCCATATGAACTTCGCTCTGCCGATAGGCTGGATCGGCAGCGCGCAGCTTGTCCGTCCACGTGACGCTGGCAGCGGTGTCGCCCTTCTTCTGCTGCAGCAATGCCATGTTATATAGCGTCTCATTATGGTGCGCACGCGGCACCCCGGGCGTCGCCAGCGCCTCGGTCAGCCGGCGCTCCGCCTCGTCGAGTTTGCCGCTGCGCATATAATATATGGCTTCGATATTGCGGCTGAGCACTTTACCGCTCTTCTCACGCGCTAAGAGCTTGCCGAGTTTCAGCGCATCCTCCGACTTCGCGGCGGTGAACAGCGATGCCGCGACGAGGTAGGTCAAGAACGGGTCTAGATGGCGCGTCGCGAGCGCCTGGTTGTAAAACGTCATGGCCGCCTTGAAGTCGCCTGACTCGTTGAGCGCGTCGGCGATGATCAGACGATACACGCCGGGAGTGGTGCCGCCCACCGCGCGTGACCATAACGAACGCACGACTTTGTTCACTTCGCCTTCATCGAGCAATGCGATGATGCGTGCTGCCTCCTCGGCGCCCAGGAAATTTTCTGAGCCGAGCAGGCGTACGGCGCCGGTTGTGCGTGGAAAGGATGCGCGGCCGGCCACGCCTGGCGTGACGGGGGCCGCGCCGTTTGCCACCGTTTCCGGGGCGCGCGCTGACGCAGCCTCGACGGCCGGAGCCTGCGGAACCCTTGGCGGCGCAGCGGCTGCCTGCGGAGCGCTTGGCGGCGCAGCGCCTGCCTGCGGAGCGCTTGGCGGCGCGGCGGTTCTCTCAGGAGCGGGCGTAGCCTTGGCCGCGTGTCCGTTTGGCTGGGCCGGCGTGATGAGTGCCGTGATCGCCTGCATCTGTTCGCTGATGGCCTTGGTTTGTTGACGTCGCGAGGCGATCACTTGGCGCATCGACTCTGCTGCCGCTTCGG
>JALYZS010000377.1 GCA_030948745.1 Vulcanimicrobiota bacterium
GCCACGCCCCGCGCACAGCGCACCACCGCCGCCGGCGAAGCAGCCGGGACCTGCGCCGTTGGCACAAGCGTTGGCGGCGTCGCTGCAACGCGATCTGCCCGCCGCCCATCTCTCGAAACAGCTCACCGAGAAGATCGCCACGGACGTCAATGACAACCTCACGATCAACAAAGCTTTCCGCAATCAGAAGCAGCGCGATCTTCCGCCGCCGGATTTCATCTTCAGCGCGCGGGATGACGAGGCATGAGCGACGCGGACATCGCGTTCAAAGGCGTCGCCGAGCTGGGCGCGCTGCTGCGCGCGAAACAGCTGAGCAGCGTCGAGCTCACGAATCTCTATTTGCGCCGGCTGCAACGTTTCGGCCCGCGCCTCAACGCGATCGTCACGCTCATGCCGGAGCGCGCGCTTGCCGAGGCCAAGGCTGCCGATCGAGACCTGGCCGCGGGGACCGATCGCGGTCCACTGCATGGCATCCCGTATGGCGTGAAGGATCTGCTCGCCGCCCGGGGTGCCCCGACGACGTGGGGCGCGCAGCCGTACCGCGCACAACGCTTCGACTTCGATGCACGCGCCGTGGAGAAGCTGGCCGATGCCGGCGGCGTCTTGCTGGCCAAGCTCGCGATGATCGAACTCTCAGGCGTTATGAATTACAACCAGGCCGATGCCTCGTTCACGGGGCCGTGCAAGACGCCATGGAGCGAGCATCATTGGAGCGGCGGCAGCTCGAGCGGCTCCGGCGCCTGTGTCGCGGGCGGTCTCGTCGGGTACGCCCTGGGTTCTGAGACGAGCGGCTCCATCTTGAACCCTTCGAGCTATTGCGGCGCGACCGGCCTGCGTCCGACCTACGGATGCGTCAGCCGCTACGGCGCTATGCCCTTGAGCTGGACGCTCGATAAGGTGGGGCCGATCACGCGCAGCGCGGACGATGCATTGACGGTATTCAAGCAAATCGCAGGGCGCGACCCGCGAGACAAGACGGCCGTCGGGTCGCAATCCCCCGTCCCAGCGCCACCACCGGGGAGGCGCTGGCGCCTCGGCGTGCTCAAGGACGCGGCCAAGAAAGCCCAGTCCGAGGTCAGACACAACTTCGAAAAATCGCTTGCGGCGCTCGCCGATCACGCGAGTTTGGAGACCGTATCGCTGCCCGATTTTCCGTACGATGCGATGATCAGCGCGATCATCGCTGCGGAGGGCGGCTCGATATTCCGCGAGATCATCGAAGACGGCCGCGTCCAAACGCTGCGCGATCCGGTGGGGCGTCGCGGCGGCTACGCGTATCTCGTCACGTATGCAGTGGACTATGTCGATGCGATGCGGCGCCGCGTGCAGGTGCGTCAAGCCTTCCGCGCGCTGTTCGAGAAGATCGATGCGATCGTGGCGCCGACGTTTGCCACGGTGGCCTACCCGATCGACAGCACGTTTGACAAAGTCTACCCCGGCACGGGCGAGACGAACATCATCGAAGCCGGCAACCTCGCCGGGCTTCCGGCGATCAGCGTGCCGAACGGGTTCGGACTGCACGGCCTGCCAACGGGCTTGAGCTTCATGGGTCCAGCGTTCAGCGAATCGAACCTCGCGGCGCTCGCGAACGTCTTGCAGCACCCCGCCGCGCTCGAGCAGCGCGTGCGGCCCGCGCTGACAAATGCGTGATGCGCCAGGAGATATCGTTGCGACCGACAACGACGTGAACGACGTCGGGAGCGCCACGCAGTGGCGTCGCTTCGTCACGTTTGAGGAGGAAAAAGCGAATGCGTCGACACCTAATGCTTGCTTCGTGCGTCACGCTGATGCTCGCGGGGCTTACGACGGCGGTTGTGGCATCCAGCATGTCCAGCAGCGGCATGCACCACCCCGGCGACATGAGTTTTCTCACCGGCACTTGGAGCTGCGTGGCGAAGATGAACGCGATGCCGGGCTCGCCCGCCCATACCGAAAATGACACCATGACGTTCCACCCCACCATGAACGGCATGTGGACAAGCCAGACCTACGTGGGCAAGGGGTATTCCGGACAGGCCTATTGGCGCTGGGATAAGGCGACCAATATGCTGGTCAGCGTCTCCGTCGACAGCTTCGGCGGCTATGGAACGTCGACGTCGAAAGGCATGATGGGCGGAAACAGCATGACGATGACGGGCAGCATGACCTATGCCGGCCGCTCGACCGCTTCATCCGACCTCTTGACGCGCACGAGCGATACGAAGATGCGCCACGTCGGCAAGGTGCAGATGAACGGAAAGTGGATGCAGACCGACGACACCGTCTGCACGAAGAACCCCTAACGGTCGGCGGACCCATACGCACGAAGGGCGCGGTGTCGGTGCCTTGCCTTTCATCCGCCGACCATCTCGCGGATGCGCGGATGCTCGCCCTTGACCGTCGTGGACCAGCCTGCGAACGGTGGCACGGGTTCACCGACGCGGAACAGGAAATAGTACGCGCTGATCTCGCCGACGTGAGCGAACCGGGCGCGGATGTCGGCGCTGGCGCTGGCATAATCGGAAAAGGAGCGCAGATAGCGGGCGAAGCCGCCGCGCTCTTGTTCGAGCGCCAACATGCTGCGGGCGTTCGCGACGATGGCGTCGACCTTACGCCGGCTGTGCACGATACCCGGCGTGTCGGATAAGCGCTTGAAATCCCGAGCGCCATAGCGCGCCACCTTCACGGGATCGAACCCATCGAACGCCACACACAGCGCATCCCACTGACGATCGATCAACGCCCAACTGAGGCCGGCTTGGAAAATCGCCCGGCTCATGACCGCCAAGTATTGCGCGAGCGAGCGCGGGCGCGCGCGCGTGTGGATGCTCGCGACCTTCGTGGCGCCGTCTTTACGACGTGCTTTTTTCATTGACGCGCTGCTTATGCGACCGGAACGGGAATCTTTTCCAACGGAACGAACCTCGAGCGATGCCGCCTGAAGGTATCATTCCTGCCGGTCGTTCCGGCCTGCGCCGCGACTGCCTCGGCTTTTGGGAAGTGTTCGCGCAGTCCATCGCCAACATCGCCCCCACGGCGACACC
>JALYZS010000309.1 GCA_030948745.1 Vulcanimicrobiota bacterium
CGCCGGTCGGCTCGTCTGCCAATATGATCCACGGGTCGTTGACGAGCGCGCGTGCGATGGCGACGCGCTGCTGTTCGCCGCCGCTGAGCTGGCCGGGCAAGTGGTGTGCGCGCTTGCCCAGGCCGACCTCGTCCAACAGCGTTCTGGCCCGCGTCTGTGCGGCCGGCGCGGACACGCCTGCATACTGCGCCGGTAATGCGACGTTCTCGAGCGCGCTCAGCGATGGGATAAGATCGAAGCCCTGAAAGACGAAGCCGATCGCGCGTCCACGGAACGCCGCGAGCGCGCGGCGTGAGGTGCGAGCCATTGGTTCGCCCCGGATGAGCAACTCGCCACCGCTGGGTGTGTCGAGCGCGCCTAACAGCGTGAGCAAGGTCGTCTTGCCCGAACCGCTTTCGCCGACGATGGCAGCGAAGGCGCCGGCCGGAATCGAGAAGCTGACGCCGTCGACGGCTCGGACCTCACGTGCGGAACCTATCGCGTGCACTTTCGCAAGGCCGCGCGCCTCGACCGCAGGAGGCACGCCCGCTGCGACCGGCGCCGTCATCATAGCCGACGCAGCGCCTCCGTCGGGTTCAACCGCGCCGCGGACCACGCGGGCGCCAGACCTGACACCGCCCCCAGCACGACCGAGAACAACAGCGCGGCGGCCGCTAAACCGAGGCTGAGATCGAAAAGCTGCAGCGTGCCCTGCGCCTGCGCGCGCGCGTTGAGGACGGCGCAGATGATGAGGCCTGCCAGGATGCCGAAGACGCCGCCGAACGTACCGACGAAAGCAGACTCGGTGATGAACTCCACCAGGATAGCGCCGTCGGTCGCCCCGACCGCTTTGCGGATCCCGATCTCGCGCGTGCGTTCGCGCACGGCCGTGGTCATCGTGTTGACGATGGAGAGCGAGCCGATCACGAGCGCGATGAGCGCTGCACCGTAGACGATGGAATTGAACACGCGCGTCGTTGCGGCGAGGCCCGCGCTCACGCGCTTGGGATCGGTCGCGCGCAGGCCTTCGATGAGATCCACCCGGCCGGCGACGAGCGACGAGTCGGCGCCCGGACGCAGCAGCAAGATGAAATTGGTCGCCAGATCGTCGCCTTTCGAGCGCGTCGTCAGTCGCAAGGGCAGCGCCTGCAACAAGATGCGCTGCGCCTCCGGCAGCGGCACCACGACCGCCGCATCGAAGATCGTGAACGACTGCTGGTACACGCCCGCGACCCGATAGGAAGAACCATACAGCGCGATCACATCGCCGACCGTCGCGTTCTCGCTGCGCGCGAAATCCGAGCCGATGGCGGCGGCGCGCCCGGCACCGAGCGCGTCACTGCCGGCGCCTACGTTCAGGGTCGAATGCAGCAAGGTCAACGCCGCAGGCGGCAACCCGAAGATGAGTCGCGGCGGGCCGAAACGGTCGCGTTCGTTCGCACCGTAGTCGTAGGGAACGATGACTTCCGGGATGACCGCCGCGACACCATCGACATGGCTGAGCTGCGCCTGCAGCTGCCTGCGCCGGTTGTGCAATCGCGCCACCGCGCTCTGTTGCACGAACGCGAGCACCGCGTTCTGCACGCGTTCGCTGCGCGTGACGATGCGCGACAGCTGTGAGGACAGTGCGCCGACGACCGTGAGCGCAAGCACGCCGATGGCGATGCCGGCGACGGTCAGCGCCGAGCGCACCGGCTGGCGCAGCAGATTGCGCAGGATCGGCAGCAGCATGCCCGGCTCAGGCGCTCGCGTGGAACTGAGCGCTGCGATGGGCCAAGGCCATGATCGTCAGCATCGGATTGACGCCTGAGGCGAGCGGGAACACCGAAGCATCGGTCACGACGAGGCCGCGCAGACCGTGCACGGCGCCGTGCTCGTCGACGACGCCCTGGCGCCGATCGCGGTGCATCCTGCACGTGCCCATTTGATGGCCTGAATACACCCCGAGGCGGTTTGGCCTCGCGCCTGCTGCCATGATCGCATCGCGGAAGGCGGCGCGCTGCGCGGCCGTCGCAGACGCGCGCTCGAGCGAAAGCTCCGTGGCGTGCGTGGTGATCACGCGCTCGGCGCCTCCGGCAAAAGCGATCGCGACAAGCGCGTCGATGCCGCGCAGCAGATGGCGCGCATCGTAGGTGCTCAGGCGGTAGTTGATCCGCGTGCCGCTCGGTCCCGACAGATGC
>JALYZS010000330.1 GCA_030948745.1 Vulcanimicrobiota bacterium
CCCGTGGCCCTCATCCGGGACTTGGAAGACCGAAACTTGCGTGTCACGGCTTCTCAGCACACCATCGAATCGCTCTACCTACCGCGGTAGCGGGTTTTCGGATGGTCGTCTAAGGCAGGTCAGCCCAACGATACACCGTCGCCTCGATGACCTGGGCGTCACCGCCCGGCACGAACAAGGTTCGCGCTTGGCGCTGCAGGCCTGCTCGATCACGTTCGACCGAGTTCCAGCTTCCGCGGGTGAAAAGGTAGCGTATTTCCGTGCCGCCCGAGAGATCCATCTGGATGCGGAAATGCAATCCGTCGACGCGCTGCATCTTGATCGCCTGCGGATTCCACCCGCTCGTGTTCGTGGCCATGTAAATGTCTTCGTTGAAAGGCGTGTTGGCGGGGATGGACACGGTGACCGTGACCGTCACTTGTTTGGAAAGTACGCTCCGGTAGAGCGCAGCCCGGGTGGTGAGGTCGGGGTTTGGTCGCGGCGAAGACACAGCGACGACATACTGACGGGGCACTGACGCGACCGGCGTGCCGACCGGGAGCGGCTTATGCGAAGTGCGCAACTCAACCACCGTGCCACTGGCCGGGTCAACCGTCGCGAGGGCGAAGAATCCGGGTGCGAGCGTATAGCCTGGCGCGACACCCGTGGTTGCATCGATGATGCGCATGCTGCTCGCGACCTTGAGCGCATCGCCGCTGGAGAAAACGATGTAACCGCGCTCGAGGTCGATCACTTGCCCGCTGAACGAAAGCGCTTGCGGCGTCGGTGACGCTGCTGGAATGTCGGGCGGCGCCGTCTGCGTCGCGGCGGCCCCCGCTGCTAAAGCTGAATGCTCGCTCCCAGCATATGCGCTGACCAACAATAGCACGACGCTACAGTACGCGGCTATCCGGAGCAACCACAGACTCATTGTGCAGATACCTGCAGATTGAAGCGGGGGGACCACGGTTGATTCGCCCAGTTGAAATAATAGATGCGGCCCACGTCCAGGAACAACGTCTTGGACAGTCGCGTGCGCACTCCGCCCGCAACCTGAAAACGGGCAGGCCCGGCGACAAACGGCGCCTGCACGGGACCGTAATGGTTCTCTTGAGCGGATGCCGTGAGTTGAAAGTTCGTGGAAGGCGACCAGGCTGCGGTCAGGATGTACGCTGAATTGCGCACGTTGGGAAATTGCGTGGCAACGCCGCCGATGATCGGCAGCCCGTTGGGCGAAACGGGTTGCGGCGTGAGCCCGATGGTGGTGCTGGGCGACGCATAGAGCCGGGTCATGTCGTCGACATAGACCAACTGCGCGATCCACGAACCAGTCACGGCGAGCTTGTTCGAAAACCGTTTGCTGTCTGTGACGGTGAGAGTCTGCACGTCGACTTTGTTCGGGAATGAAAGCCAAGTGCGTTGCGCGACGTACGACGCATTGATCCCGGTGCCGAACGGCGCCGGGTATACGGGCGTATAAAACAAACCTCCGGTGTACTCGCTCATCGCGTCCTTCTTCCCGTTCACCACGCCGAATGCGTCGTGCATGAAACTCACGCCGGATGTGAGGCGGAACGAGAGGCCGCTGTTGCCGACCCGTTTGTCATAGCCGAACCAACTTGCGCCCAACACGAGCGGATGGTTCGGGACGAACGTATGGCTGGGGTCGCCGTAATAGCCAAGCGCCGGTGGGGCGAGCAGGCTGTCGTATGATTGCGTCACCTCAAGCCGGAACGACGAGCCGCTTAGCGCGCGCGTGCCCTGGAGATCGAGAAAGCCGCTGCTCGACAGGGGCTGGCTCAGGCCATATTGATAGGTGAACAGCTGGGCATTCACCACCAGCGCGCCGGTCGCACCCCCGCCGTAGGACAGCAGGTTCCATTGTTTCGCGGGCTGCGTCGCGGGATTGAGGCTCATCACGACATAGCCATGGTCGCCAAATACCGAATGGTGCTCGAACGCTCCGTAGGTTTTGCGCTGTTGATCGTAGCGAAAGTGCAACGTCTCGAGTGAATGCGAAGATCCGGCGATGCCATACGGAATATCAAACGTCGCTCCGGATAAGGAGTTGACGGAGAAGTTCTGGTTGGCTGAAAAATTGCGCACGTAGGTAGGGAGCCGCGGCGCGCTCAAAAGGCCGTTCAAGACGATGAACCTGGCGGGCGTGAACTGCACGTAGTTGTTGGGATCGATGTGCACTTCTTTGCCGGTGATGAACGGATGAATATCGCTGAAGTCCGGCAAGAAAAATGCGTCGCCCGGCATCTGTCGCCCCTTTTCGGGATGCGCATAGTCGTCGTTTAAAAAAGTCCAGCGATCGGGAGCGTCGTCCAACGGTATGAAATAGACGCGTTTGAACGCCAGAAAATCCGCCATCGCCGCTCCGCTGAAATGACCCGCCGGAGTTTCGAGAACAACATGGCCGGCGACGACGAAGCGCTGCAGCGGGATGTTGATGACGCACGCATCCCCCCTGACCTGCACATTGTTGGAAAGCTTGAGCTGCACCGCCCCGCGTGCTTCTATCATGTTTTCGTCCGCATAGTAGCGCAGCTGATCTGCACGCACGTCCATGAGCACGTCGGTCCGTTGGGGCTCCTCGTCGGCCACAGCCTGCGTCGGTAGCAACTGTAAGCCAATGCCCACGAAGCAGAGCACCAACACAGACCCGCGCAAGGTTATGCGTGTTCTGGCATTGCGAGTTGTGTCTCCGCATCAGCGGCTCGAACGCCTGGGCTGGCCTGCTCTTCGTCCGGCACAATCCCCGCCGCGACACCCGCCAACATCAGCCACACCAAAGCCGCGACCTTCGGGAAAAAAAACAGATCGTCAACGAGTTGGTGCATCAACAGGCTTGCAAACGCGAAAAACGCCGCGCATGCGAGCAACGAACGCGTGCGTGCGGCGAACGATTCGCGCAACCCCACGACGGCGAAGACGATGAGGGCGACGACGCCGAGCAAACCTTGCTCCGCGAGCGTCTGCAGCCACAGGCTGCCAGCATTGGTCTGCACGCCGTGCACGCCCACGCTTGGCAACAGCAGCTCGAAGTTGCCGGCCCCGACGCCCGTCAGGGGACTGCGTTGGAAGAGATGGATGGCGGCCGGCCACAACTGCGCACGCGAGCCCACCCCGCCCGCCCCTTGGGGATCCATGAGGTGAAAAAGTCGCGAAGCGTCGCCCCAGCTCGCGTGCGCGCCCCAAACGTACCACGCGCCAGCCAGCGCGAATCCGAATAACCCGCCGGAGAGCATCGGCCATTGAGCCAGACGCCCTTCCCGTGGCGCGATCTTTCTGAAGAAGAGATAGCTCACCGCTGCCATCAGCACACCCGCGCGCGATTGCGTCAGCATGAGCGCCGCTGCGGCGATGCCGGTCGTCGTGCGCGCGCCCGCTCGCATCCAACTGACCAGGGAAGGCGCGACCCACAGCAATGGCATTGCAGCCTCGAGGAAGCCTGCCAGCTGGTTCGGGCCTTCGAGCGGTCCAGCCACACGTGGCAGCGGGTGCCCATTCACCCAGACACCCGAGGGCGCTCCGCCGACCAGCGCTTGCAAAACGCCGAGCGTTGCGGCGAGAAAAACGCCGGCGCTCACACCGATGCACAACGCCCGATCGCTGCCTTGCACGTGCTCCAGAAAGGCGACTGCGCACCAGAAGAGGATGATAAACTCTGCCGCTTTGAAGAATTCGCGCAGGGCCGGCACGTGGTAGCGGGCGTGCGCGAGCGATAGGATGATTGTGAGCAAGAGCAGCCCGCTCGCCATGAGGATTCGACGTGCGCCAACGGAGCGCGGCCACAGCGGCATGCCGCTGACGAGCAGACCTGCCGTAATGCCGAACACCAAGCATTTCTCCAGCGTGATGGTCGTGTTGCCGACGTCGCGATACGCAGCGAATGGTATAGCGAACGCAAGTGCTCCGAGGACGAGCGGAGAGCGGCGATAGGCGAGGTATCCGGACGCCGTTATGACGGCCAGGAACCCCATCATCGACCAAGGGCCTAAGGGGACGCGATTGATGGTCTGATCGATAACCGGAGGAAAGGGCAGGAAGCCAAACGTCACCACGCGCCGTCGCGCCGCAGTACCGCCGGCACCGTGCGCAGCAGTATCGATATATCGACGAGAGGGTCCCAGTGCCGGGTGTACCACACGTCCATCGCCATCCAGCGGCGAAACGGCACCGATGCGCGACCGCTGACCTGCCATAAACCGGTGATGCCGGGCAAAACGCTTAGACGCTGATGATAGTGCGGCTCATAGTGCTCGACTTCTATAGGCAGCGCCGGTCGGGGGCCCACAAGACTCATGTCCCCGCGCAGCACGTTCCACAGCTGCGGCAGTTCGTCGAGGCTGCTGCGGCGCAGAAACGCGCCCAAGGCGTGCAGGCGCGGATCGTTGGCGATCTTCAAGCACGGTCCGTCGTTTTCGTTGAGATGCGCCATGTCGTCGTGCAACAGGTGCGCACCATCGACCATCGTGCGGAACTTGTACAGCGCGAATGGACGGCTGTGCTTGCCGATCCGTTGCTGGACGAAAACGGCCGGACCCGGAGAGATAAGTTTTATCGCAGCCCACAACACCGCCATCACCGGTGAAGCAACAAGGAGAAGCACTGCACTGCAACACACATCCATCGCCCGCTTCCACGCAAGCCACCAGGGCGGGACCTGACGCTGGGCGTGCAACCAATAGCGCCGCCGGGTTGCGGAGGGCGTGTGCTCCGCCTTACGCTGCCGGCGTGCGTGTCTTTCGGTCGTGATCATACGGTCAGCGGCGCCGGCTCCGGCACGTCAAATGTCTGCAGCACGCGCCGTCCGACTTGGGCGAAGGAGTCGACCGTGCCCAAGACCTCCCCACCGGCTCCGGGCCGGTAGTCGATGAGCGGCGCGAACTCGCGGGTGTGGTCGGTGCCGGGGGCGGTGGCATCGCAGCCGTGGTCAGCGGAGATGAGCAGGCGATCTCCTGTGCGCAAGGCGTTCAAGATCTCAGGCAGGCTACGATCGAAATGCACGAGCGCTTTGGCATACCCATCCGGATCGCGACGATGCCCGTATTTCGAATCGAAGTCATTGAGATTCGTGAAGCAAAAGCCGCTCACGTCGCGTCGCAACCATTCGCTTGTCTTCGCAAGTCCTTCAATGTTGTCGGCCGTTCGTTCCCCAGCGGCGATGCCCTGGCATGAGTATATATCCTGGATTTTTCCCAACCCGAATGTCGCGACGCCTGACGCCTCGAGGCATTCTAGCATGCTCGGTGAGGGAGGCCGTACCGCATAGTCGCGTCTGCCCGAAGTGCGCGCGAACGCGCCGGGCACACCATTGAACGGCCGCGCGATGACGCGGTTGACACGGTGCGGCGGAACCAGGATCTCACGCGCCTTCGCGCACCAATCCCACAACGTCTCAAGTGGTACGATGTCTTCATGCGCGGCGACCTGAAAAACAGAATCCGCGGACGTGTATACGATAGGGTAGCCGGTGCGCATGTGCTCTGGCCCCAAGCGCTCGATGATCTCCGTGCCCGAGGCGACCGTGTTGCCAAGCGAACCACGCCCGATGAGCGACTCGAAATGCGCGATCAGCCGGCGCGGGAAGCCCTGTGGATACGTCGGGAATGCATTTCGGATGGTGATACCCATCATCTCCCAGTGGCCCGTGATCGTATCTTTGCCGTTGCTCGCTTCGCGCAGACGAGCCACCGCCGCCAACGGAGCGGGGCACGCTGCAACACCCGGAATGCTCGCAATGCAACCAAGCCCCAACTTCCCGAGATTCTCCAAACGCAGACCCCCCGCGGCCTTGGCGGCGTTGCCGAGCGTGTTCGCCCACGCGGGATCGTGATAGCTCGCAGCGTCCTCACTCGCGCCGATGCCTCCGGAGTCGATGACGATGACGACCGCGCGTGCCTCCTTCGCCACTAGAAACTCACCTTCAAGGGAACGGTCGTCTGCGCGGTCGCTCCGTCGCTTCGGATCGCGGTGACGATGATGTCGACCATGTGATTGCGCAGTGGCAAGTGCGGCACCGCGATCGCGATGGAGAAGATGCCGGGCGCGACGCGGGGCACGTTTACCTGATAGGTCCCGATGCGCGCGGTCAGCGCGGCCGCATTGCTCGTCGTGATCACCCGCGCGGACGCGATGTCGCCGCCTCGAACATCATCCGCGCTCAAGGTCACCGAATCGATACGAATGGGATCGTGATCGCCCGCGTAGGGAACCCCGCGTGGTAGCCCGTTGTGCGTCAGCACGATCGACGGCAGGCCTTGCGGCTTGATCGTCGCGAGCGGAGCCGGGGAGGCAGCAAAATTTTGCGCCGGGGTTGCTGTCGATGGGGCGGTCGTCTCCGCCGGCAGGACGTGCACCGCAACGGGTCCCGCACTGCTCGGCGGCCGTGGAGAGAAGACCCGAGTCGGAATAACCGGCGACATCGTCAGCACTCCCATCCCGCCGGGGCCGCCCGCATTCGACGGCCCGGAGTTCGCTGCGCTGGGGCTGATCGACGTCGAGGCGGATTCTCGGCGTGATTGGCTGGCGACGATGCCGACCATCACGAGCACGGCCAACAGCAGCACCACGCATAAACCAGCCAGCAAGCCCCTCTTCACGGTTGGCCAAATTTGGTTTGCGCCATTCTTTACCTCGTCGGCACTTCCCAGCGCCGCTATGCAGGGCACATTCGCGGCCGCTAAAGAATATCAACAGTTCGTCACCTCCTAGGCCGGGTCGAGCGCGATCCGGCCACAACTCGTTTCAGGAGAACCTCGTGCCGTCCGTTTCCGCAGCGATCGTCCACGGGATCCAAACATCGAGCGATGCAGTCCGCAAGATCATTGAGGCGGTTCGTTTGCCGGTCAACGTCGACGTGCGCGAGCTGGCGGGATGTGCGCGCCCCGCGGTCGTGTCGGCGCTGTGGCATTCGCTCGGCGGTCAATGCATCGTGTGGTGCGCGAGCCCCGAGGCGGCGGATCGCTTCGCGAATGATTGCGTCTTCTATCTAGCCTCGGACGGATCGCCCGTGCAGGCCTTACGGCCGAGAGATCCCGACAACGTGCCCTTCAACCCCTCGGAGCGCAGCGACCGGCTTGCATTTCTGGAGGGGTTGATCAACGGCCGCGCCGGGATCTATTGCCTGTCGCATGCGGCGGCGCGCCAGCCGCTGGTCGACCCGGCCGCCTCCGTCCGCGGACGCATCCCGCTCAAGCTCGGGAGCGAGTACCACTGGGAAGAACTGATCGCGCGCATCGCCGCGTTGGGGTACGAACGCGTCGACGTCGTGAGCGCGGTCGGCGAGTTCGCCGTGCGCGGCGGCATCATTGACGTCTTTTCCGCCACGGCGGATTATCCGGTGCGCTTGGAATTCTTCGGCGACCGCCTGGAGCAGATCCGCACGTTTGCGCTGAGCACGCAACGCTCGATCGGTGAGCAAAAGAACGCCCGCATCTCCACCTGGTCCGAGCGGTTTGAGGGCGAGCCCGACAGCCCCATCTGGCAGTATGCGCCCAATGCTGTGCTCTTCGTGGAAGATCCCGAAGCGATCGTCGCTATCGACCATGGTCTGCAGACCCAAGCCGACGACAAGACGGTCGCCGCTGCGGATCACGCCGCTCGTGAGCCGGAGAGCGATGCGCCCGACGAGGACGACGAAGGCGACGCAGACGCTGACCAGGACACGCCTTCAGAAGCCACGCCTTTTGGGCTCGAGGAACTTTCTGCGGCCGCGAGCGGCGGTCGCGCCGTCGTCAACTTCCTGTCAGGCACAGGTGCGGTCCGGCTGGGCGCCCCGCCCGACACGACCGTCGCCCTCCCCGCAGAGCCTGCTCCGCTTTTCGGGCGCAGCATCGAACGCTTCATTGAATACGTGCGTGCGCATTTCGCCCGGAAAAGCATGCTCGTCATCGCCTCGGTCGGCTATCGGCGCATGCGCGAGATCCTCGATGAGCACGACCTCGTCTGCAGCCCCGCGCCGGCAGCGCTGACGCTTCCGCCGCCATCCAGCCTCGTGGTGTGCGAAGACGGCAGCATCGACTGCGGTTTCAGCATCCCGAGCTTGAACCTCGTCGTGGTCGGCGACGCCGAGCTGTACGGCCACCCGGCGCGCCGCCAGAAAGTGAAAGCCGCCAAAGAAGGCGCGCCGTTGTCGGAAGCGGACCTCAAGCCGGGCGAGTTCTTCGTGCACTCGCACCACGGCATCGGCCAATACCTGGGTTTGGAGCATCTCATCATCGCGGACGTCGAGCGTGATTTCATGCATCTCAAGTATGCTGGAGCGGATCGGCTCTATGTCCCGATCGATCAGATGCATCTCGTGCGCAAGTACATCGCCTCCGACGGCGCCTCGCCCCGTCTATCGAAGATGGGCGGCAGCGATTGGGCGCGTACCCGCGGCCGCGTGCGTGATGCGGTCGAGAAGATCGCGGATGGTCTGGTGCGGTTGTACGCAGCCCGCGAAATCGCCGCAGGGCACGCGTTCTCGCCGGATACGCCCTGGCAGGCCGAACTGGAGGAATCCTTTCCTTATGATGAGACGCCCGATCAGCACGAGGCGATCGCCGCGGTGAAAACCGACATGGAGCGGCCCCGGCCCATGGACCGGCTCGTGTGTGGCGATGTCGGCTATGGCAAGACCGAAGTCGCGATCCGCGCGGCGTTCAAGGCGATCATGGACCGCAAGCAAGTCGCGTTGCTCGCTCCCACGACGGTGCTGGCCGCACAGCACTTCCGCACGTTCAGCGAGCGCTTCGCCGCCTTCCCGGTGCGCATCGCGCTGCTCTCACGATTCCGCTCGAAGGCGCAGCAGCGCGAGACGCTCAAAGAGCTCCAGGATGGCAGCGTGGATCTGGTGATCGGCACGCACCGCCTGCTGCAAAAAGACGTCGGCTTCAAACAGCTCGGCTTGGTCACGATCGACGAGGAGCAACGCTTCGGCGTCATGCATAAAGAGCGTCTCAAGGAGATGCGCCAGTCGGTCGACGTCTTGACGTTGTCGGCGACGCCGATCCCGCGCACGCTGCACATGGCGATGGCCGGTGTGCGCGAGCTCTCGCTCATCCAAACCGCCCCGTCGAACCGCATGGCGATCAAAACGGTGGTCGCGCCGAGCAGCGACGCCCTCATCGGCGCAGCACTCAATCAAGAGCTGGATCGTGGCGGACAGGTCTATTTCGTGCATAACCGCATCGAGACGATCTACGGCGTCGCGGCCGCGGTGCAACGGCTCGCGCCGCGGGCGCGCATCGCAGTGGGCCATGGCCAGATGCGCGAACACGAGCTCGAAGCCGTCATGCTGTCCTTCGTCAACGGCGAAGTCGACGTGCTCGTGTCGACCACCATCATCGAGAACGGCCTCGACATACCGAACGTCAACACGATCATCATCAACAATGCCGACCGGTTCGGCTTGGCACAGCTCTATCAATTGCGCGGTCGCGTGGGACGCAGCGCGCACCAGGCCTACGCCTACTTCCTCTACCAGCCGCATCGCGCGCTGTCCGAAGTCGCCCAATCGCGGCTGGAAGCGATCCGCGAATTCTCGCATCTCGGATCAGGCCTGCAGCTGGCCATGCGCGACCTGGAGATCCGCGGAGCGGGCAACCTGCTCGGGCAGGAGCAGCACGGATTCATCGCGGCCGTGGGATTTGAGACGTATTGCAACATCCTGCAGGAGGCAGTCGCCGCGCGACGGGGTGAGATCTTGGCGCAGCCGGAAGTGCCGCCGGTTCTCGACATCCGGGTGAGCGCCTACCTCCCGAGCGAGTACGTACGCGGGACCAACCAGAAGGTTTCGTTCTACCAGCGTCTCGCGTCGGCGCAGGTGCTCGCTGAGGTGGACCGGATCGCGGAGGAACTGCGCGACCGTTTTGGCCCGCCGCCGAAGGAAGCAGCGGCGCTCCTGGAACTCACCCGGCTGCGCGTGCTCGCCGGCATGAAAGGAGTACAAAAAGTGGCGCTCGAACAGCGGCGGCTGACCCTTGACATGGGGCCCAAGTTTTCATTGTCGGAGCAGGCTCTCCCGAGCCTCACATCCATCACCAAGGGAAATATCCGGTTCACGCACGGCTCGATCATCGCCGGACTGCCCAGCGATGGCACGCCCGCGGCACGATTGGCCGCCGTGCGCGAACTCATGCAAGCGCTGTGAATTAAGGAGTTCGAATGGTGTTCCGGTTTCGATTGCAGGCCACGCAGTGCGTCGCAGTCTGCATGATGGCGCTCCCGCTCATCGCGGGCTGCGCGTCGAAGGAAGATCAGGCTATCGCCACCGTCAACGGCGAGAAGATCACCAAAGGCCAACTCGACGCCCGGCTTGAGGGTCAGGCCGGTAAGCCGACGCTGCAACAGATGGTGGACCAACAACTCGTGCTGCAGTATGCGAATCAGAACCACATCGACGTGACGGACAAAGAAATCCAGGACCAGGTAGACCAGCTCAAGGCGCGCTTTCCGGCTGGGCAGTTCGACACGATCGTGAAAAATCAGGGCCTGACCCTGGACGACGTGCGGACGATCGTCAAAGTCCAGCAGATCATCAAGAAGGCGGTCGACAAGAACGTCAACGTGAGCAACGCGCAAGTGACGGATTTCTACAACCGCAACAAGTCGTTGTTCAGCACCCCGCCGCAAGTGCGTGCCCGCCATATCCTCGTGAAGACGAAGTCGGAAGCGGATGCGATCGAGAACCAGCTGCGCCACGGCGGTAATTTCGCGGCGCTCGCGCAGCAGCATTCCACCGATCCGTCCAGCAACACCAAAGGCGGCGACCTGGGCTATTTCAGCCAGACGCAGATGGTGGCGCCGTTCTCAAGCGTCGCGTTCTCGCTTTCGCCCGGCGCGATCAGCCAACCGGTGCAGACGCAATTCGGCTGGCACATCATCCAAGTAGAAGACAAGCGCCCTGCGCACGTGGCGTCGCTCGAAGAGGCTGCGCCAAAAGTGCGGCAAAATCTCATGCAGCAGCAAGAGACGACGCAGAGCGGGCCCTTCATGGAAGGCCTGCGCAAGGCGGCGAAGATCGACATCAGCGACCAACGCTTCACCCCCTTGTTCCCGTCACCACCGCCGGGCGCGCCCGGCGCTCCGCCGGCCAGATAACGACGAAGGCGCGGGCTTGACCCGCGCCCAACTTTCCCATCCATGCCCCAGCTCTCGATCGTCGGCCTCGGTCCGAGCGATGCTCGGCTGCTCACCGTGGGCGCGCTCGAGACGCTGCGCGCCGCACCCCACGTCTGCCTGTGCAACGCGGCCCCTGCGATGATCGATTACCTCATGCAGAACGGCGTCGCCGTCGAGCCCAGTCCGTTCGACGGCGCTGCGCTGCTGCGCGGCGTTGAAGCAGCATTGACGGCGGGCGTCGGCCTCTTCGCGCAGGCCGACTGCGCGTTGGGCGTGCCGGGCCATCCCATGCTCGATTTCCCCGGCCTGCCGCATCTGCTGCGCGAACTTGCGCTGCACGACATCGCGGTGCAGCTCGTGCCCGGCGTGCCACGTGCGGCGTTGTCCGCCGCGGCGGCGACGACGCTGCTGCCGCTGCCGCCGGTGACCGTGCACCACAGCTGGGATGAACTCGTGGAGATCATGGCCCGGCTGCGCGCCTGCTGCCCCTGGGACCGCGAGCAGACTCACGAGACGCTGCTGCCCTATCTCGTCGAGGAGGCGCACGAGGTGGTTGAAGCAGTCGACGAGCGCACGCCCCAGAAGTTGTGTGAAGAGCTCGGCGACCTGTTGCTGCAAATCGTCTTCCACGCGCAGATCGCGACCGAGCACGGTCAGTTCAGCGTCGCCGATGTGATCGACGCCCTGGCCAACAAGATGATCCGTCGCCACCCGCATGTCTTTGGCGATGCGAGCATCGCCACGTCCCAAGAGCAGATGAAGTCGTGGGAGCTCATCAAGACCAAGGAGGCGTCGATCGCGCAGCGCGAGTCACTGCTCGACGGGATTCCGAAAGCCTTGCCGTCGTTGCTGCAGGCGCAGCGCATGCAAGAGAAAGCGCGCACGGTCGGCTTCGACTGGCCCGAACCCGGCGACGTCACGGCGAAGCTGCGCGAAGAGGTGGATGAGTTCGCGCACGCCTTGGGCAGCGGCGACCGCGGCGCTAGCCGAGAAGAGCTGGGCGACGTGCTCTTCACGATCGTCAATCTCGCTCGCCGCCGAGGCATCGACGCCGAGGCGGCACTGCGCAGCGCGAACGCGAAGTTCCGCCGGCGCTTTGCGGCGATGGAGCAGATCGCCGGGGGTGGAGCAACGGCCCTCGCGAACCATACGCTGCAGGATCTGGATGCGCTCTGGGAGCGCGTGAAACGACATGAGGCTGGACAAGTTTCTTAAAGTCGCGCGCCTCGCCAAACGGCGCAGCGAGGCCAAGGATGCGCTCGATGCGGGCCGCATCGAATGTGATGGCCGTGCGCTCAAAGCGTCGTATCAAGTGAAGATCGGTGACGAGTTGCTCATCCATTACGCACGCGGCGACATGCGCGTGCGTGTCGACGCCATTCCCGAACGGGCGACCAAGGCACAATCCCAGCTCGCCTACACGGTGCTCGCGCGCGACCGAATGCAGCTGGGCTGACGTGTCCAAACGCCTCACCATCGGGATGTTCACCGACACCTACATGCCGGAGACCAACGGCGTCGTGACGTCGGTGGCTGCCACCGCTGCGGCGATGCGCCGTCGCGGCCACCGCATCATCATCGTCGCACCGTCGCACGGGCAGGGCGATCCCGAAGACCCTGACGTCTTCTACTTGCGCTCAGCGTCGTTCCCGTTCTATCCGGAGTTCCGCATGGCGTTTCCACTGCCGGCGAAGATCCTAGCGACGCTGCCGCAGCTGCCCTTCGATGTCGTGCACGCGCAGACGTT
>JALYZS010000362.1 GCA_030948745.1 Vulcanimicrobiota bacterium
GGTCGGTGACGCTCGTCTCAAGCCGTTTCGTCTCGACGATCGTGCAACGCCCGACGCCGATGCAGTTGCTGCCGATCGCGCCGGCCGCAACGCGCGAGCGCAGCACGCAAAGCGGCGGCCTGAAGAACGCGTTCGAATTCGAGCCCGATGCGGGCGGCGTGCTCGCGGCGCTGCTCCCGAAGTATGTGGAGTTCACGATCTTCCAAGCCCTGCTGGAAACACAGGCTTCGGAGTTCGCGGCGAAGCTAATCGCCATGAGCAATGCGACGGACAACGCCGGCAAGCTCATCGACGAGCTGACGCTGGAGATGAACAAGACCCGTCAGGCGGCGATCACCAAAGAGATTCTAGAAATCGTAGGCGGCGCGGAAGCGCTGAAGGGATAGGACACGCATCATGGCCGGAACAGGAAAAGTCACGCAGGTCTTGGGCAACGTCGTCGACGTGGAGTTCACGATGGAGACGCTGCCCAACATCAACACCGCATTGCTCACCGACCTCTCAGCCGGCGACGGCCAGCGGCATGAGCTCACCTTGGAAGTGCAGGGCGAGCTGGGCAACAACCAGGTGCGCTGCCTCGCGATGGGCAGCACCGAGGGCATGGTGCGCGGCAGCGAGGTGCGCGACACCGGCGCTCCCATCGCCGTGCCGGTCGGCGCGGCCACGCTCGGCCGGATCTTCAACGTGCTCGGCAAAGCGATCGATACCACTGCGCCGGTCAACGCCGCCAAGTTCATGCCCATCCACCGCGAAGCGCCGAAAGTCGACGAGCAAGACCCCACGACGATCATGTTCGAAACCGGCATCAAAGTCATCGATCTCATGGCGCCCTACGTGCGCGGCGGCAAGGTCGGGCTGTTCGGCGGCGCCGGGGTGGGCAAAACCGTGCTCATCCAAGAGCTCATCCGCAACATCGCCGCCGAGCATGGCGGCTACTCCGTGTTCACCGGCATCGGCGAGCGCACGCGTGAAGGCAACGACCTGTACATGGAGATGAAGCATTCCGGCGTCATCGACAAGACCGCGCTCGTGTTCGGCCAGATGGATGAGCCGCCAGGCGTGCGCTTGCGCGTCGGTCTCACCGGCGTCACCATGGCGGAATACTTCCGCGACGAAGAGGGCAAAGACGTGCTGCTCTTCATCGACAACATCTTCCGTTTCGTGCAAGCCGGATCCGAAGTGTCCGCGCTGCTCGGGCGCATGCCGTCCGCGGTCGGCTATCAGCCCACGCTCGCGTCCGAGATGGGCGCGTTGGAAGAACGCATCACCTCGACGCGCAAAGGATCGATCACGTCGGTGCAAGCGGTGTACGTGCCGGCCGACGATCTCACCGACCCGGCGGTCGCCACCACCTTCGCACACTTGGACGCGACGACCGTGCTGTCGCGTTCCATCTCCGACAAGGGCATCTACCCGGCAGTCGATCCGTTGGGTTCGACCTCGCGCCTGCTCGAGCCGCGCTACGTGGGTGAAGAACACTATCAGGTCGCCCGGCGCGTACAAGAGATCTTGCAGCGCAACCGCGACCTGCAGGACATCATCGCGATCCTCGGCGTCGAGGAGCTGTCCGAAGAGGACAAGGTCATCGTGCGGCGTGCGCGCCGTATCCAGCGCTTCTTGAGCCAGCCGTTCTTCGTCGCTGAAGCATTCACCGGACGCAGCGGCAAGTACGTGCCGCTCAAAGAGACCATCGCCGGTTTCAAGGAGCTGGTCGAAGGCAATCTCGACGATCTGCCCGAGCAGGCGTTCTACATGTGCGGCGATATCGACGAGGCCAAGGCCAGCGCCGACAGCATGAAAGCCCGAGCGTAACGAGCATGGCCCTTACCACGCGCTTCACGATCGTGACGCCCGGCGCCGTCAAATTCGAAGGCGACGCGCAGATCGTCGTGGCTCCCGGCGCCGCGGGCGATCTGGGCGCGCTGCCCAATCACGCGCCGTTGCTGACGACGCTGCGGGCAGGCGCCGTGCGTGCCACGACCACCACCGCCGGCCGCGTGGAGTTTGCGGTCGACGGCGGCTTCATGCAAGTCATGCCCGACCGGGTCATCATCCTCACCGACCTCGCGCTGACGCGCGACGAGATCAACCTCGAGCAAGCGCGCGCCGAGCTGCAGCGGGCCGAACAAGCACTCGCCCAGAAGAAGGGCGCAGACGACGGCGCCGAGCGCCGGGCAGTCGCCTGGGCGCTGGCCTGCGTCGAGGTGGCGCGCCGGCCGGCGGCCTGACGTTCAAAGGCGGCAGATGGACTCACTCGAGGGCTTGCGCACCAAGCTCATCGTCGAAGGCGGACGCCGCCTCGAGGGCGTGGTCGCGCCCCCCGGCGCGAAGAACGCTGCGCTGCCGATCATGGCAGCAGCCATCCTGTGCGAGCACGAGATCGTCTTGCATCGCGTGCCGCGCATCACCGACGTCGACGTCATGACCGCGATCCTGGAAAGCTTCGGCGCGCGCGTCCGCGAACAGCCCGGCGGCACGCTCGTCATCGATTGCGCCTCCATCAATTCGTTCATCGCGCCCTACGCGCTCGTGAGCAGGCTCAACGCATCCTTCGACGTCACGGGCGCGCTGCTCGGGCGGTTCGGTCACGCCGAAGTGCCGCGGCCGGGCGGATGCGTGCTCGGACCGCGGGCGGTCGATCTGCATCTTCGTGGTTTCGAGGCGTTAGGAGCGGCGGTCGACCTGGAGCACGGTGCCGTCATCGTCAGTGCGAAGGAGCTGCGCGGTGCTCCGATCGCGCTCAGCAAACGCAGCGTCGGCGCCACGAAGAACATCATGCTCGCGGCGGTGCGTGCCAAAGGCACGACGACCATCGACAATGCGGCCTGCGAACCCGAAGTCGTGGATCTAGCCGATTTCCTCAACGCCATGGGCGCGCGCATCACCGGCCAGGGATCGCCGCGCCTCCAGATCGAGGGCGTCGCCAAACTGCACGCCTGCGAGTACACGATCATCCCCGATCGGCTCGTGGCCGGCACGTACCTCTTGGCCGGCGCGATCACGCGCGGCGACGTCACGGTGACCGGGCTCGATCCCGGGATGCTCTCAGCGTTGGGCGGCGTGCTCGCCGCGACCGGCTGCGAGGTGCAAAACGAAGGCGTCAGCGTGCGCGTGCGCGCCGCGCAACGCTGGCGTGCGGTGGACGTCACGACCGCACCATACCCGGGTTTTCCGACGGATCTGCAGCCGCCGCTCGTCGCATACTTGAGCCTAGCGAGCGGCGCGTCGGCGGTCGAGGAGACGATCTTCGATGCTCGCTTCGTCTACGTCGCGGAGCTGCAGCGCATGGGGGCGGACATTAGCGTCGCCGGGCGAAGTGCGCACATCAACGGCGTAGAAACGCTCAAGGATGCGGTGGTCGAGGCGCCGGATATCCGGGCTGGCGGCGCGCTCGTGCTCGCGGCGCTCGCAGCGCAGGGCACCTCGGAGATCGGCGGCCTTGAGTACATCGATCGAGGCTACGAATTTTTTGAAGAGCGGTTGGCATCGCTCGGCGCCACGGTGGTGCGCGCCAGTGGGGTCGCGCCGATGATGCCGAAGGCCGACTTCGGTCAGACCGTCAAGTTGCCGCGCGTGGTCACGCCCTTTCGCGCGCCCTCGGGCTAGGAGCAGACATTGGATATCGGAATCGACCTTGGAACCGCCAACGTTCTCGTGTACGTCAAGGGCAAAGGCATCGTGCTGCGCGAGCCGTCGGTGGTGGCGCGCGATACACGCTCCGGCAAGACGCTCGCAGTGGGTGAAGAGGCGCGGCGCATGCTGGGCAAGACGCCGAGCAATATCCAGGCCATCCGGCCTTTGCGTGACGGCGTCATCGCCGACTTCGAAGTGACCGAGGCGATGCTCAACTACTTCATCAAGAAGGTGACGCGCAGCAATGGCTTCTTCGCGTTTCTGCGCCCCAAGCCGGCGGTGACGATCTGCGTGCCTGCGGAGATCACCTCGGTCGAGGAGCGCGCGGTGCGTGATGCCGCGAAGCTCGCGGGCGCGCGCAGCGTCGACATCATCGAAGAACCGATGGCCGCTGCCATCGGTGCGGGTCTGCCGATCGACGGTCCGAGCGGCAACATGGTGGTAGACATCGGCGGCGGCACGACCGACGTCGCCGTCATCTCGCTCGGCGGCATCGTGGTGAGCCAGTCGATCCGCGTCGCAGGCAATAAATGCGATGAGGCGATCTCGCGCCACATCCGGCGCGTGTACAACTTGATGATCGGGGAGCGCACGGCGGAAGACATCAAGATCAATGTCGGTTCTGCGTACAAGCTCGACCCCGAGCTCACGATGGACATTCGCGGGCGCGACCTCATCAACGGTCTGCCGAAGACGGTGAACATCACGTCCGAAGAAGTGCGCGAAGCGCTCGCAGAGCCGTTGGGCGCCGTCATCGATGCCGTGAAGAGCGTGCTCGAGAAGACCCCGCCGGAGCTGGCCGCGGACATCATCGACCGTGGCATCATCCTGACCGGCGGCGGCGCGCTGCTGCGTGGTCTGGACGCGTTGCTGGGCGAAGTGACGGGCATTCCGGTCATCGTCGCCGAGGACCCGATGTCGTGCGTCGCCATCGGTACCGGCCAACGGGTGCGCTTCTAAGCAATACCGTGGCCGCTTTCGCCTACCGTTATCCCGTCGACAAGCTGCTGACCGGCGCGAGCCTGGGCAACCTTGCGACGTTTTTGAAGCTCACGCCGCAAAGCGATGTCGCAAGCGTGTGGAGCGCGCTCGACAACCAGTTCTATTGCGGGCGTTGGGTGACGCATCTGTACGTCAACGGCGAGCGTGGTTTGCCCATCGAAATGACGCACGCCGCCGCCTATCAGGAGACGTCCTACCACTGCGGGCCGCTGCGAGCGCGCAAGCGCACCTTTTTGCCGATGCGCGGCGACTCGCTGCAGGTCGTCTACGTGACGGTCGAGCTGGAGAACGCGAGCGCAGAGACGCAGACCGCCGCCATCATGTGCGACATCCATTATCCGGCGTTCGTCTGGCCCGGCACCTATAAGGTCCCCGATCAAGCGCAGCGCAACAAGCGGGTCGAGCATAAAGAGACCAACGGTTACATCGTCTCGTCGACGATCGGCAAGCCTGGCGAAGTGCGCGTCTTCGGCGGTGATGCGGAGCCGGTCTCCACCTACGTCTCGGACCGCGGCCTCTCGCGCACATACTCCGTTTCCGTGCCCGCCGGCGCGACCGCGAGCGCATCCTTCGCCATGGGCGTCGGCAACGCGGGCGAGGAGGCCGCACTCAACGCCTATCGCAGCCTGCCGAGCGCGGCGCGCGCGCTGCAGGATGCGCAAGAGTACTACGAGTCGCTGCTCCAAACAGGGTACATCCGCACGCCCGACCCGCTCCTGAACCGTGCCATCGATTGGTCGAAGATCAACACCGTGCGCGTGCAGCATCGCTTTCCGGCCGGCTACGGCTTCACGAACGACCCTTCGCAGGACATCGTCGTCGTGCGCGATGCCGCGTGGTACGTGCTCGGTTCAGACTATCTGACGCCCGAGTTCTCTGAAAAGCTGTTCGATCTCATCGCCGCGCATGGTATCGAGCGCGGTGGGAAGATCACCGAATACATCATGGCCTGCACGGACCCGCCGTTCAAAAGCGATTACGACCTCAACATCAATGATGACACGCCGCTGATCGTGTGCGCCGCTTACCACCATTATGCGGTGACGCACAATCGCGCGGCGCTCGAACGGCTGTGGCCCATGGTGCGCGGCGCGTGTGACTGGATCATCTCGCAGATCCGCGGCGGCCTTGTCATCGCGCATTCGCAGGAAGCCAACGTCTGGGGCATCTCCGGCTGGCGCAACATCATCCCGCAGAGCCAGATCAGCGGCGCCGTCACCGAGATTAACGTCGAATGCGCTCGCGCGCTGCGCTTGGCCGGTTCGCTCGCCCGTGTGCTCGGTCTGCCCGACCTGGCCGAGCGCTATCGCATCGCCGGCGACCATCTCAAGCAGGCGATCAACGAGAAGCTCATCAGCGACCGCACCGGGTTGTACGTGCTCAATATCGATCCTGAAGGCCTACCCCATCACGACATCACCGGCGACCAGATCTTCCCGGTGCTGTTCGCGATCGCTGACGACGAACGCAAGCACAAGATCCTGGACATGCTCTACACGCCCGAGTTCTGGACGCCGTTCGGCGTGCGGACCGTGGGCAAGCACCAACAGGAATACGACCCCGACCACGGGCTGAATCTGCTCGGCGGCATCTGGCCGAATCTCACCGCCTGGGTGGCCTACGCGAGCAAGACGTATTCGCCGCGCCGCCTTGTGTCAGGCATGCGCAACATCTGGAAGATCAGCGAAGTCGAAAATCCGAAAGCCTATTCCAACGTCGTGCCCGGATTGTTCCCCGAGCGTCTGTCCGGCGAGACTTTCAAAAGCCGCGGGATGGCAATGAGCCCCTGGATGCCGCCCACGTATCTGTGGCTCGCCTACGAAGGGCTGCTCGGCTTAGAGCCCTCGCCCGACGGCCTGCGCGTCAACCCTCACGTGCCGAGCGAGTGGAAATGGATCGGCGTGCGAGGCGTGCCGCTCATGGGCACCGCCCTGACGTGCTTCTATTACCGGCGCACGCTCTACTCGTCCATCCCGGTGGCATCGCGCGGCGATTGTGTGGTCATGGATGAAGACGTGACACGCCACATCGAGAGCAACGCGCCGTTCGCGGTGGCACTCGGCGACGAGCGTCAAGCGCTCGTGTTCGTCGCGACGGATCAAGCCGGCACGTTCGAGGTGCATGTGAAGCCACCGCTGGTCGAAGAATCCGAGACGCACACGGTCACGTTGGCCGCGGGCGACGCGCGACTCATCAAGCTACGGGTGGGGAGGAACGGACGGCCGCGACGCGTCAGAATTGCGAGCGGACAGAACCCAGGTGGCGGTTGAGCCGCGCTCGTGCGCGCATGACGCGGCGTCTGGTGCGATGCAGCAAGTGACGACTTCGGTCACTGGCCCGGCGGCGTAAGATACGGCCTAGAGAAACGGGGGCAAGCGCTGAGTATGCTGCCGTAAAGGCCAGCATCAGGCCGACGAGAAAGATTTGTTGTCGAATCCGGGACACGTCTGTTAGGTTTGCGGTCAACATTCACCGTGTCCTCCCCGGGGTGGGCCAGCATCGTGCGTATTCTCGATAGCGAGCGCGTTGATGAGGCGCATATCATCAGTGCGGCCGTGGACTGCATCATCGCGGGCGGAACGCTTATCTTCCCTACAGAGACCGTGTATGGCATCGGAGCCGCAGCCGAAAACGACGATGCGATCGCTGCGGTCTTCCGCGCCAAGGCGCGCCCGCTCGATAAACCTCTCGCGCTTCACGTCAGCGGCGAAGCGCAAGCGATGCCATTCGTCGCTGCGTGGACGCCGAGCGCGCAGCGCGCAAGCCGGCTTTTCTGGCCGGGACCGCTCGCGATCATCGTGCGGCGTGACGTGCACCGTGCGCGCGCAGCGAGCGCAGGTCTTGCGACGATCTCGTTGCGCTGTCCAGATCAGGGGCTCACACACGCGATCATCCAGCGCACCGGTCCGCTGGCCGCGACCTCGGCCAATGCTTCAGGCCAAGCGCCGTTCACCGGCGCAGACGCGCAGGCCGAGCTCCCCTCGGCAAGCCTCGCCATTTTTGCGGGGCCGACCGCGTTGCAACGGGAAAGCACGATCATGGATTGCACCCAAGAACCCCCGCGCGTGCTGCGCTGGGGCGCGTTGGAAGAAGCTCGCTTGGTCGCGGCCATGGGAACTCTCGGGCGCCGGGAGTGAGTTTCCATGGTACGATGCGCTGTTTCGCTCTTGCTCTACTCGCGCTGCTCCTGAGCCTTACCCCGCCTGCTACATGGGCGGCGCCTGCGCCACCACCGGTGCCTGTGCCGCAGGGCATGCAGGTCGGCAAATTCACGATCAACTTCGAGCTGGGCGATTTCAAGCGCGACGGCGAATTCGTCGTTCCGGGCGCCGTCTCGGGCAATTCGACCGACGGTGACTTTCGCGCCGACCACGCCATCGGCAATTGGCACCGTGGTCAAGTGACGCTTGTCGGCCACGTCCTGCTGCATCAACGTTTCGGCGTGAACGGGGCCGCCGGCCAGCCGCCGATGACGCTGACGTCCGATCAGTTCCACATCGACTCCAAGGTCAAGACCTATCTGGCCACCGGTGCGGTGAAAGTGGTGCAGGGTTCGCGCACGCTCGTGGCCGACGCCGTGCAGCTCAATGATGCGACGCACGACATGACGTTCACGGGGAACGTCCACGCGCAAGATCCGCAGCGCAGCATCGATAGCCAGGAAGTGCACTACAACAACGTGACCGGCGCGATCCTCATCCCGGTCGCGGTGAGCGGACGCTCGGCGGACGGCGATTTCCGCGCCGACCGCGCGACCGGCGACCAGCACACGGGCATGTTCTCGTTGTTCGGCAACGTCGTGGTGCACAAAGCGGGTGGGATAAGCCGCTCCAGCAAGACGCACGACACCGTGACGCTGCGCTGCGATCAGCTGGACATCGCCACGCAAACGAAGCAATACGATGCCAACGGCCACGTGGAGGTCTCGCAGGCCAATCGCGTCATCAGTGCGCCGCATCTGACGCTCAACGACACGACGCATCTGGCGGTGATGACGGGGGGCGTGCACGGGCTCGAACGCCCTGACCGCACGTTCGATTCGGCCGAGGTCCACTACAACACGGAAACGGAGGATTTCAAGGCGCTCGGGGGCGTGCGCGTCACGTTTCCCTACCGCCGGGGCGGGTCGAAGCCCACACCAACCCCATGATGTGACGCCCGTCACGCGAGCCGCGAAATGGTTGCATCTGTCCTGTTCGTTCTCCGATGAAGAATAGGTGGGCGCTTGCGGCGCTCAGCCGTTTCGACACGTGAGGACTGACCCGTTGCTCGATTTCATCGATAAAAAATTCACCGAAGTACTGATCGAAAAGGGGCACCTCAACGGCGAGCAGCTCGACCGGGCGCTCAAAGCCTCTGAAGCGCGCGGCGAGCCCCTGGAAAAAGTCCTCATCGACATGCGCATCGCCCCCAAAGACGAGATCATGTGGGCGCGCGCTGAAGAGCTGGGTAAGATCTACGTCGATCTGAGCAACCGCAAGATCGATCCGGACATCGCGCAAATCATCCCCGAACCGGCGGCGCGCCGGCACCATCTGATCTGCATCGGCCGCGTCGACAACAAGATCACGCTCGCCATGGCCGACCCGACCGACATCCTGGCGCTCGACGACGTGCGCATCCGCACCGGCCTCATCCCCGAACCGGTCTTGTCCTACCTCGATGACATCGAGCGCGCCATGGAGGCGGCCTACTCCGGCGGCGACAGCAAGTGGCAAGCCATCGTTGGCGAGACGGGCGAAGAGCTCGACGTCGTCCACGATAAAGAAGAAATGCCGGACGAGGTCTTGGTCGACGCACCGATCGTGCGCCTCGCCGACCTCATCGTCACCCAGGCGATCGCGCAGAAGGCCTCCGACATCCACATCGAGCCGTTCGAAAAACAGCTCGTCGTGCGCTACCGCATCGACGGTCTGCTGCGGGAGGTGATGAGCCCGCCGAAGACGTTGCAGCCGGCGCTCATCTCGCGCTTCAAGATCATGGCGAACATGAACATCGCGGAGAAACGCGTGCCGCAAGATGGTCGCATCCAGGTGAACATCAAGCGCGACCGTTATGACTTGCGTGTGTCGGCCCTGCCGTGCTTGTGGGGCGAATCCATCGTCATGCGTATTTTGGATCGCAAGAGCGTCATGGTCGAACTCAACCAGCTCGGCTTCCACCCCGACATCTTGGAGAAATGGAAGAAACTCATCACCTTTCCCAACGGCGTCATCTTGGTCACCGGGCCGACCGGCTCCGGTAAGTCGACGACACTGTATGCGACGCTCAACGACATCAACCAACCGGACACGAAGATCGTCACGATAGAAGACCCGGTCGAGTATAACATCCACGGTATCAACCAGGTGCAGGTACACCCCAAGGTCGGCCTGACGTTCGCAAGCGGTCTGCGCTCGTTCTTGCGCCAGGACCCAGACGTCATGATGGTCGGTGAGATTCGCGACCACGAGACGGCTTTGATCGCCGTGCAGTCAGCGCTCACCGGCCACCTCGTGCTCTCGACGCTGCACACGAATGACTCGGTATCGGCGGTGACGCGGTTGATCGACATGGGCGTCGAGCCTTTCCTGTTGGCATCGTCAGTGCAGGGCGTCATGGCGCAGCGACTCGTGCGCACGGTCTGCGCGAATTGCAAACGCACCGTCAAACCGCTCAAAGCCATGCTGCAGAAATTTGAGGAGTACCAGATACCGACCGAGGGGATACAGCTCGTGCGTGGCGAGGGCTGCGATACGTGCTCGGGCAGCGGCTATAAAGGGCGTGCCGGCGTCCACGAGCTCATGATCATGACGGACGAGATCCGCCGTATGGTCCTGGAACGCACCTCGACTGCAGATCTCAAGGCGCTCGCCCTCCACCAGGGTCTACGCACGCTCTACCACGATGGCCTCATGAAAGTCGCCCACGGGCTGACGACACTCGAAGAGGTCTTACGCGTCGCGGTCGACTGAACGCTCGCCGCTCGGATCGTTCTTGTGCTGCTCCCAACCACGCTCGCTCGGGCTGTAAAACGTGCGGCCCTTGAGTTCGTCGGGCAGGTGCGCTTGCTCGACGAGGGCGTCGGGAAAATCGTGCGCGTATTGGTAGCCTTTGCCGTAGCCGAGGTTTCGCATGAGTCCCGTCGCGGCATTGCGCAGGTGCAACGGCACCGGCAGCGAGCCCGTTTCCTGCACCGCTTGTTGCGCCGCGGTGTAAGCGCGCAAACCTGAGTTGCTCTTCGGCGCCAACGCGAGATACAGCGTCGCTTCGGTCAGGGGATACAGCGCCTCCGGCA
>JALYZS010000022.1 GCA_030948745.1 Vulcanimicrobiota bacterium
GAGTACCGACGTGCGCACCCGCGCGAGTATCTTTTGACACCGACGCCGGCGCGCGTCGAGGCCCTGCTCAACGCATGGAGCGCCGGACGCTGCCGCATCACGATGGCGCCCGAGATCGAAGAAGCCCCCCGCGCCGCGGCAGAACTGCGCCTGCACGGCGTCAGGCTCGCTGCCGGCCACACCGGCGCGACCTACGCGATCGGCAACTCCGCCATCGACGCCGGCTATCAGATATTGACCCACGCGTTCAACGGCATGCCGCCGCTGCATCACCGCAGCTCCACGATCCTCACGGCTTTCTTGCTCGATCCGTCCGCGTTTTGCGAAGTCATCGCCGACGGTGCGCACGTCTCGCCCGAAACGTTGGCCCTGCTCTACCGTCTGAAAGGCGTCAACCTCGTGTTGACCACCGATTATATGCCGCTGACCGGCAATCTCGTCGAAGAAGGCGGGGTCGCGCGCACAAAGGATGGCGTCATCGCCGGCAGCCGTCTCAGTTTGGATCACGCTGTCCGCAATCTCATCGCAGCCACCGGCATCAGTCTCATCGAGGCGGTGCAGTGCGCGACCTGGGCGCCGGCGCGCGCGATCGGTGTGGAAGACGAGATCGGCACGCTCCTGCCGGGCATGCAAGCGAACTTCGCCATCTGGAACCGGCGCAATGAGGTGCTTCAGGTATTCATGGGCGGCGACTTGGTCTACGTCAACAACTAGGTTTTTTGAAACCCGCTCGCGAGATCGACCCTGCCGATCACCGTTCCGGCATGATTGCGAATGACGGGCCGGCGATGTTTTGCGAGCGCGCCCAACGCAACCTCGCCGACCGCACCGACGCGCGCTAATGTCGCGAGCACAAAAGGAGAGACCGCCCGGTAATTGCCGTCGGCGACCTTCACGGTCAGACCCAGGCGCTGTTCGATCAGCGCGCTCGCATGATAGCCTTCCGCGCCGCCCTTGCAGACGACGCGGGGATGGGCTGCCAGCATGAGGTCGGTGTCGAATCGTCCGCTGCCTGCGACGTACCATGGGTGCGCGAGCATCGCCGACCGCACGCGAGCCAGGGCCGTGCGGTATTCCACCGGGATCTTGTTCCCGGTTCCGAAGCGCGCGAAGAAGCGGGCGACGGTGCGCATGGGCACGGCGATGACGGGGATGCCGCAACCATCGATGCCGACGACGAAGCTCGTTTGCGGCACACCGAGCAGGTCAGCGCAGGTCTGCAAAATCGCCTGCTGTGCAGGGTGGTCCGGCGCAAGGTAGCCGCTTGGATCTGCTCCCAACTGCACGGCGAGCGCCAAGATGCCGGCATGCTTGCCCGAGCAGTTGTTGTGGACGGGCTGCGGCAGGTGGCCTGCGAGACAGAGCGCTTGCGCGCTCGGTTCGTGGGATGGTGCGTGGGCGCCGCACTGAAACTCCGACGCATCCAGACCAGTTTTTGCGAGCATGTCGCGCACGCTCGCGACCTGTGCTGGTTCGCCGTTGTGCGATGCCGCCGCGAGCGCGATCTCGTGCTCGTTCAAGCCGAAGCGATCTGCCGCACCGCTCCTCACGACCGCCGTGGCGATGAGCGGCTTGGCGCTGGAGCGCATGTACACCGGCCGATCGATGTCGCCGCTGCTGCTGACGACCGTGCCGTCCTCGTCGACGAGCGCATGGCACACGAAATGCTCGCTCTCGACAAGGTCGCCGCGGCTGACGACGATCGCCGGTGCGGCGCCGCACGAAAAGGGCACTGAATCTGCAGACACGCCGCGCGATTCTTCCAGGAGCGTTCAGGGACCCCCAAGAAACGCGAACACGCGCACGTTGTGAGGATCGGCCTCTCTTTATGTCGTCGAATATTCCGTTGACGGACCCATCGCAGGCGGCCATGCAACCCGCTTTGAACCTGCGGCCCCTCTCCGTGGGCGAGATGCTCGACCGCGCATTTCATCTGTACTTCAAACACTTCGCGCTCTTCGTGTCGCTGCTCGCGGTCGTGCTCGTGCCGCTGTACATCGCGCAGTACTTCCAGATGAAGGACCTCTTCGACGTGTTCTCGACCATGCTGACGTCGCGATCGGCCGGTGGCGTGCCCACCCCGCAACAGATGGACAAGCTGACGCAGATGGGCGGCGTCAATGGTTGGCTCGGGGGCGAGCTCGGCGTCATCATGCTGCTCATGCCCTTCGCCTACGCGGCGGTCGTGATCGCGATGTCGCGCGTGTACCTCGGCCAGCCGGTGACGTTCGGGGAATGCTACCGCGCAGCTGGCCGGCGCTGGCTGGCGATGTTCATGCTCATCGTGCTTTGGACCGTCGTCTTCATCCTGGCGCTCATCGCGCTCATCGTCTTTTTCGCGCTGATCGGCTCTGCCGGTGCTTTGCTCATGCAGGGCGCCGCGAAGGTCTCTTCGGTCGCGGCGGTGCTCACGATCATCGTCTTCCTCGCGGTCACGATCGTCGCCATCGCAGTCACGTTGATGCTTTACATGACCGTCGCCATGTCGTTCGTCGCCGTCGTGGTCGAGCGTACCGATCCCATGAAAGCCTTCAGCAGTGGTTTCGCCCGGATATTTTCGCGCGGGCAGACCGGACGCTCCGCGGCAGTCGCGCTCGCGTTATTCGGCATGCAACTGGGGATCACGCTCGTGGGCTACGCGGCCGGCGGCTTGGCGGCGTACTTCTTGCATTCCGCTGCGCTGTACGTCATCGTCGTGAGCCTGGCGGGCCTTTTCTTCCTGCCGTTCGCCATCCTCACGGTCGGTGTCTTGTACTATGATATCCGGATCCGCCGCGAGGGCTTCGACCTGCAGATGCTCGCGGACCAGATGAGCGCCACATCCGGCCTACCACCACCCGCTCCGGCATGACTGCGCCTTGTTGCCGGCGCGCGGCGGTGTTGGGCATCGTCGTTTCTTGCATCTGCACGCATGCCGCATGGGGCGATGACGCGGCTCGACTCAGCACCTATCGCGAACAGCTGCTGGCGACCAGCGGCGTTCTGGATCGCGTTGCACGTCAGCAGCGGCGCGAAGCCAAAGCTGCGTTGCCGGCCATGCAGGTGCATGTGCCGCCGACGCCGCTCGGCCAGGCACCGGTGTACTCGCCCTCGCTGGACGATTGGCTGCAGTCGAACCTCGCAGCCGTGCGGCGTACGAAAAGTGCCAACGAGCGTGCCCGGCGGCTCAGCGCCCTGGCGTCCTCCCTGCGCGCGCTCGCGCGTGAGCCGGATGCTGCGGCTGGACCTTCCGCGGACCCGAAGGCGCAAGCCCTCGACATACTGGCGCAACGCGCGTACCGGGTAAAGGGAGGCGGCCCTGCGCCGCCCGAGCGTCAAAGTTGGTTCGCCAGGCTTTGGGACTGGATCCAGAACTTGATCTCGGAGCTCTTCAACCG
>JALYZS010000026.1 GCA_030948745.1 Vulcanimicrobiota bacterium
GTCACACTCTGCGGGGCTACCCCCCGCTGAGGGTCCAGCGGCTAGGTATGAGAAGCGTAGAGGCAGCACCACACATCGTCGCGCGTGCGAGCTCTGCCTGAATTGCCATCGCTGCGGACCGATACTTTTTATGCGGAGGCGAATACGTGGCGCAGTCTTGCAGCATCGAAACGCTCGATCGTTCCGGTAGGTGGTACCTTACGCCCGGCGCTAAGTCCATCTACGATTTGCGCGTCCGCAACGACGCCAATAGCACGATTGATTGTTCACTTATCCTCGACGATCCGGTCAGCGGCGTCAGCGTCGAGCCGACGCGATTCCCGCTGCGCGGCCACGAAGTGAGAACGGTCACACTGACGGTCGCCGCCGATGCACCTGTGCCTCGTTCCCAGCGCGTGCTGCTCACGCTGCGCGACGGCAGCGGCGCGCAACTCGCCACTTTTGAACACCCGCTCATCATCACGGGCGGCAGCGACTGCAACGTTTCGCTGGCCTGGAAAGATGCGCTCGTCGAGCAGGGCGCGGTCAAAGGATTCGAACTCACCTGCAGCGTGCGTAGTCAAAGCGACGGACCCACATCCTTCGCACTCAGCTTCACGCCCCATCCATCGCTCACGTTCGACGCATTGGAGCCGCTCAACTTGGGACCGGGCGAGTCCAAAGAACTCACCATCCCGGTGCGTTGGAACAGCACCGTCAAAGATACGCAAGGGTGCAACCACCCCACGGTGTTGGAGGTTGGCGTTCCTGTGTCTAATGGCCGGCGTTGGAGCCGCCTGCGTTGGGATGCGATCGAGACGCAGCTGCAACAGTTCTATTGGAACGACGTGCTCGCAACGGTGCGGTCCGCGCCGGCCGCGACCAATGGCGAGAAGATAGCGAACGCGGAATCCGGCGGACAAATGCCGCCCGAACACCCCGGTGCTGCGTCGGCTGCCGTCGCGACGCGACCTTCCGAAGCGAAAGCGCCCGAAGCGATGCCGGTCGAAGCCGCAGCGGCACAGGCGTCAAGTTCGAACGGCGCGAGCAACAGCGCGGCCAACGGCCACGCAAAAGTGCATCTGCCTGACTCGGCTGCGGAAGAGATCGGGCTCCCGCTGTTCAGCGATGAAGCGCCGCAAGCACCGGCGATCGATGAAGCGCCGCAAGCATCGGCGATCCATGAAGCGCCCGCGGCGACGTTGGCTTCGTCGCATGCAGGAGCGCCGCGGGACGCGGCGCCCCTCACACCGCCGCCGCTTGTAACCCCGCCGGCCTTTGGCGTCTCCGCCATGCGCAAAGAGCTGCACCCGCACTCTAAGAAACGGATCCCGCCCGGATTGCTGATCGGCGCCCTGGCGACGGTTTCGCTCGCTATCGCCGCGGTATTCTTCCGGCCGCCGAGTACCCAACCGGCGCCCTCCACCGGGCCTATCGTGCTCGCGTCGCCTCTGGCAGCCGGCAGTTTCCAACCGCAGCCCGCCACCGCCCCGCCGCCGTCGCAAGACACCCACCAGCACCTCAACCATCCAGCTCGCCCGGCCGCGCCGAAAACCCCGCGGCCCGACGCCCAGCCCCGCCCGCAAGTCAGCGCGCTGATGGCGACGCCCGCGCCGCGGCAAGTCGCTCACGCGCTGCCGCCGCCGCGCCGAAATGTTGCGCAGATCGTCGTGCAGCCCGTGCGTCACCCGGCCGCTGCGCCTGCGCCTCGTCGCTCGCAACTGGCAGCGGCACCGAGCGGTCCGGTCGTCGCCTTGGGCGGAGTGGAGGCTTTTTACGGCGCGAGCGGACGGGCGGTTCGCGTCAACTGGTCGGCAGCCGAGCAATCGGCCGCCAACGTCCAGCTGATCGACAACCATGGCACGACGGTCAACTCGATCACCGTGCGCGGCGGGCGCCGCTCCGTGCTGTTGTATCTCCCGCCGCGTTATCGTGGGGCGGTCACCGTGCAGCTAACCTCGACGGGCCGGCTCGGTGAGCGGGTGGCGCAAACGGCGTTTTTGCCCCCCTTCGGGAACTGAAGGCGAGGCGCCCAGCGCGCCCCCTTTTTGAATTTTGCATCTAGAGCTTGAAGTCCAGGTTGAAATACGCGTTGAACGGCTGCGTCGAGAACAGATTGCCATACGGATATTTGACGAGCCGTTGAATCGCGTCACCGGGATTGTAGACGTTGCCCACTAGCGGGTGTGGCCCGGGATCGTGTCGTAGCCGCAGGTGTGCCCGCCGCCCACCGTCCAGGGAAGATTATCGCCGCCCGCGCAACGCGCATACAGGTTCGAGAGCGTGAGCCTGACCACCGCGCGGCTTGAGAGCTCGTAACCGATCTGCGCGTGCAGGGTCAACAGCGATGGTTCGCAGAACGCGCCCGGCGCGTCGAACTTGCCGCTGAACTGATCGGGGATGACAAGAGTGTTGGCGCACATCGTCGCATCGTAGGGCTGGCCGGCTTGGCCTGCCCCGTTCGGATAGCGCGGGTCGCTGCCCAAGGTCGCACCGCCCAACGGTGCGCAGCTCGCGGGATCGATACCGGTCTGTTGCTGCGGGGGCATGCGCGCGACGGCGACGAGGACGAGCGCCAGAGCCGGACGCGTGACGAAAAGTTTTGTGATCATCAGTCGATGGCCAGCGAGGTAGCTCTTACACCGCCGTCATGGATACCCACCCGGCACGCGACGAGCGCCCGTTAAATACCGGCGAACCACTCGTAGTTCTGATCTTCCCAGTAACCGCCTTTGCCGTTGGGTCCGCCTAGTCCAGCGACGAGCTCGATGTGCTGCACGTACTTCGCGCTTTTGTACCCGAGCTGCGTCGGCACGCGCAGGCGCAGCGGCGCGCCGTTCTTCACAGGCACCGGCTTGCCGTTGAGCTCGTAGGCGAGCACCGCTTGCGGGTGCGACGCCTGACGCAGATCGAGCGACTCGTAGTAGCGGGTTCCCGAGCCGTCGTCATCCATGCACCTGAAGATCACAAAGCGTGCCCGCGCGTCGGGGCGCGCATCGGCGAGCACGTCGGCGAGCTTGACGCCGCTCCATTTGCCGATGACGCTCCAGCCTTCGACGCAATCATGGCGCGTGATCTGGGTCTGGCGCGCGAAGCCGTTGCGCAGTGCCGCCAGATCGTAGGAACGCGGCCGCTCGACCAGGCCGCTGACGAACAAACGGTAGCCACGCCAGCCGTTCTCGCTCCAGCGTTGGTAGTCAGCGCTCGCCGGCGGATCGAATCCGTTCTGGCGGAAGTCAGCCGCCACATCGGCATCACGATACTCGCGCGCCAAGGGCTGACCCTGACCGAGCAAAGCGAGATTGAGGCGCTCTGGCAGCGCAAGCGCAGCCCGGATGCGTTCGTCATCGTTCAGCGCATTGATGGTCTGGGAGCAGCCTGCAAGCAGCGCTGTACCTGACAGGGCCAGGAAAACGCCGCGCTTCAACACGTCACGAGAGCTCGTACCAGCCGCTGAGCATGGAACGGATGTTGTTCACAAGGCCGGTGAGCGCCACCATGACGACGTGCACGACGAAGAACAGCATGAGGGCAATCATGCCCCCGAAATGCCAGATGCGTGCGAACTGCCGCCCGCCGAACATCGCCGGCAGCCAGTGCAGCCAGCTATCCACCGTCGGCGACAGAGCCAGGCCCGACAGCACGATGATCGGCGCCAGCACGAAGATGACGCCGAAGTACGTGAGCTTCTGCAACGGGTTGAGCGTGCGGCTGGGCTGCACGCGCCACGGCAGCACATGGTCGCGCAAGGTGGCGGGCAACGCGCGCAGGTCGGCTCGGGAGGGCCATAGCTTGAACGCCGACGGCGCGAAGGCCGCCCCGCACAGCACCAAAACCCAGGCGAAGAACAGATGCCAGCGGCGTCCGTCCGCCAAGCTTTGCATCGCCGGAATAGTGGCCCACCCGGGGAACGCCCGGCCGGTCTCGCCGCCCATGCCATCCGAACCCCAGCCCAGGATGTGGGTCGTCTCCAGGCGCGCGCCGTTGCCGAACTGCACGTAGCCGTGTGGCGTGCCGTCCGCGTCGTGACTGCTTTGGATTGCGAGCACCGGCCTTGCGAAGCGCGACGC
>JALYZS010000032.1 GCA_030948745.1 Vulcanimicrobiota bacterium
GTCACACGTCACGATCATCGTCAGCGACGGAGAGGACGACTAGTGGGTCAGAAAGTCCATCCCGTCGGTATGCGGCTCGGGATCACGCGGACCTGGGATTCGCGTTGGTTCGAAGACAAGCAGTACGTCGAGTGGCTGCACGAAGACTTGCGCATGCGCAGGCTCATCGACGGTCTATCGCGTTCTGCCGGCGTCGCCAAGCTTGAGATCGAGCGGCGCGCCAACCAGGTACGGGTCGTCATCAGCACGGCCAAGCCGGGCATCATCATCGGCAAGCGTGGCGCCGGCATCGAAGACCTCAAGAAGCGGCTCGAAAAAGTGTCGGGCAAGCAGATCAACGTGAACGTGCTCGAGATCAAGCATCCCGAACTGGACGCCAAACTCGTCGCCAACAACATCGTCGACCAGCTGGAGAAACGCATCGCATTCCGCCGCGCCATGCGTCAGGCGATTCAGCGCACCATCAAGGCCGGCGCCAAGGGCATCAAAGTGCAGTGCGGCGGACGGCTCGGCGGCGCGGAGATCGCGCGCGTCGAACGCAATTTCGAGGGCAAGGTCCCGTTGCACACGCTGCGCGCGAACATCGATTATGCGCACAGCGAAGCATATACGACGTTCGGCCGCATCGGCGTGAAGGTATGGATCTATCTGGGCGAAGTCTTACCCGACGGACGGACGAAAGACGACCCCGCGGCTTCGCGCGCCGCACGGACGCCGGTCCGGCGGACACCCCGCCCGCCGCGCCCCGGCGCGGCGGGCGAGACCCCAGCCGTTTCTGCCGCAGCCAACGCCTCGGCGACCGCCGCCGGTCCGCAACCGGTTGTGTCGCCCGCGGCGCAGCCGTCGCCCGAGCCGGCCGCACCGGCGGCAGCTGCGGAAGCAGCGCTCGCGCCGGCGCAACCTGAGGGCATGTTGCCCGCGCCAGCACCCGAGCCGGTCCTGCCTGCCGCACCACCGGACGTGGATACGGCTGCCCCGACGAGCGTGCCCGAGAATACCAACGCAGGCGAGGAGCAGAAGTAGCAACATGTTGATGCCCAAACGGGTCAAGCATCGCAAAGTGCAGCGCGGCCGCATGACAGGCCGAGCGCAGTCCGGCAATGACTTGCATTTCGGCGAGTTCGGCCTGCAGGCGCTCGAGCCGGCCTGGATCACGAACCGCCAGATCGAGGCGGCGCGCATCGCCATGACGCGCCACATCAAACGTGGCGGCAAAGTCTGGATCACGATCTTCCCGGACAAGTCGTACACGAAGAAGCCGGCCGAAACGCGGCAAGGCTCCGGCAAGGGACAACCCGAGGGCTGGGTGGCCGTCGTGCGCCCGGGCCGGGTGATGTTCGAGTTGTCGGGCGTCGATGCGGCGGTCGCCAAAGAAGCGCTGCGCCTGGCGGCGTTCAAGCTGCCGATCCGCACTAAGGTGCTGCGCCGGGAAAGAGCGGGTGAATCGATTGAAGCCTAGCGATTTGCGCTCGCTGCGCGAGCTCACCACCAAGGAACTCGAAGAAAAGCTTGCCGCGACGAAGGAAGAGATGTTCAATTTGCGCTTCCAGCTCGTGACCGGGCATCTCGAGGATCACGCGACGGTGTCGAAGCTGCGCCGCCGCATCGCGCAGCTCTACACCATTTTGGCAGAACGGAAGCTGGCGGGATAACGATGGAACAGACACAGACAGCGTTGCGCACGACGCGCAAATCGAAGGTCGGCCGCGTGGCGAGCAACGGTATGCAGAAGACGATCATCGTCATCACCGAGGCGCGCACCGCGCATCCGACCTACGGCAAGACGATGCGCCGCACACACCGCTTCGCGGTGCACGACGAGAAGAACGAGGCCGGCGTGGGTGATCTCGTGCGGATCATCGAGACGCGCCCGCTGAGCGCGACGAAGCGCTGGCGCCTGGTCGAGATCGTGGAGAAGGCCAAGTGATCCAAGCCCAGACCCGTCTCAAGGTCGCCGACAACTCGGGCGCCCGCGAGATCATGGTGTTCCACGTCAGTGGTGGCTCGCGCCACCCCTACGCCTACGTCGGTGATGTCGTAGTGGCGACGGTGAAGAGCGCCATCCCCGGGGCCGCCGTGAAGAAAGGCAACGTCGTCAAAGCCGTCATCGTGCGACAGAAGAAGAAGATGCGCCGGCCGGACGGCTCGTTCATCCGCTTCGACGAGAACGCAGCCGTGCTCATCAACGACCAGAAGAACCCGCGCGGCACGCGCATCTTCGGGCCGGTGGCACGCGAGCTACGCGACCGCGACTACATGAAGATCATTTCGCTTGCTCCGGAGGTGCTGTAGATCATGCCGCACGTGCGACTCACCGCGGGCGACACCGTCATCGTGCTGTCGGGTCGAGACAAAGGCAAACGCGGCAAGGTGAAACTGGTGCGCCGCAACGAGGGCACAGCCGAGGTCGAAGGCATCAATGTCGTCAAGCGCCATACCAAGGCGACCCAGAAAGCCAAGGCCGGCATCCTCGAAAAAGAGCTGCCGCTGCCCGTCGGCAAGCTCATGTACGTATGCCCGAAATGCAACAAGCCATCGAAGCTGGCAGCGCGCGCCACTGCAGGCGCCAAGGAGCGCATCTGCCGGCGCTGTGGCGAGCCGGCCGAACGGCCTGTGAAGGCGTAAGACGATGAACCGATTGCGCGAACATTACGAGAAAAAAGTCGTGCCGGCGCTGACGAAGCGTTTCGGCCTGCGCAACCGCATGCAGGTACCGCGCCTGGTGAAGGTCGTCGTCAACATGGGCGTGGGCGAAGCCGTCGCCGAGCCGAAGCAGATCGAAGAAGCCGTCGCCGACCTGACCGCGATCTCGGGCCAGAAACCGATCGTGACGCGCGCGAAGAAGAGCGTCGCCACCTACAAGCTGCGCGAGGGCATGCAGATCGGCACGAAAGTGACGCTGCGCGGCGACCGCATGTACGCCTTCTTCGACAAGCTCGTCAACATCGTGCTGCCGCGCATCCGCGATTTTCGCGGCATGTCGCGCAGCTCGCTCGACGGCCGGGGCAACTACGCGCTGGGCCTCAAGGAACAACTTGTATTCCCGGAGATCAACTACGACAAAGTGCAGCACGTCCGCGGCATGGATATCGTCATCGTCACCAGCGCGACCAACGACGAACACGCGTTGGCATTCCTTGAAGAGATGGGCATGCCGCTGCGCAAGGAAGGCGCCGCCGCCTAACGGCGCGGCTGGAGGAAGCATGGCAACCACCGCGATCGTCGAGCGACAAAAACGCAAGCCGAAGTTCAAGACCCGCGCGCGCAATCGCTGCAAGGTGTGCGGACGGCCGCGCGGCTATCTGCGCAAGTTCGGCCTGTGCCGCATCTGTTTCCGCGAGCTCGCGCATCGCGGTCACGTGCCCGGCGTCACGAAGGCGTCGTGGTGAGAGCAAGAGGATAAGGATTCACAAGCGATGGCAAATGTGACCGACCCCGTGGCTGACATGCTGACGCGCATTCGCAACGCGAATATCGCGCATCACGAGCGTGTGGACATACCCGCGTCGCGGCTCAAGAAGGAGATCGCGAAACTGCTCAAGACCGAGGGGTTCATCAAGAATTTCGAGACCGTGGCCGCCAAGCCGCGCGATGTCATCCGTCTGACCCTGAAGTACGGCGATCATCGCGAACGCGTGATCAACGGGCTTCAGCGCATCAGCCGGCCGGGCTTGCGCATCTATTCGCCCAAAGGCGACATCCCCAAGTGCATGGGCGGCCTGGGCCTCGTGATCCTGTCGACGTCCAAGGGTGTCATGAGCGGCAGACAGGCGCGGCGCATGAACTGCGGTGGCGAAGTCATGGCATTCGTATGGTGACGCGGTCATGAGCAGGATCGGCAAGATGCCCGTCAACCTCCCGAGCGGCGTCGCGGTGGCGGTGGCGGAGCGTACGGTGACGGTCAAAGGCCCCAAAGGCGAGCTCGGGCTTGCCTATGCGCGCCCTATCCAGGTGAAGGTCGACGGCTCGGTCGTGACGATCTCGCGGCCTGACGACCAGAAGCGTCACCGAGAGCTGCACGGCTTGACGCGCACGCTCATCGCCAACATGGTGACGGGCGTGACCAAAGGCTTCAGCCGCAACTTGGAGATCCAAGGGGTCGGCTACCGCGCGCAGCTGCAGGGCAAGAACCTGAATCTGGCGTTGGGCTTCTCGCACCCGGTCGTGTTCCCGGCACCGCCCGGCATCGACATCAAAGTCGAGGGCACGACGAAGATCCAGATCAGCGGCGCAGACAAACAGCAAGTCGGCCAGGTGGCCGCGCAGATTCGCTCCATCCGGCCGCCGGAGCCGTACAAAGGCAAAGGCATCCGCTACGAGGGCGAACACGTGCGTCGCAAACTCGGCAAAGCCGGCAAGACAGCCGGGAAGAAGTAGGACACACGAGCATGAGCGCGATCAAAAGCCGCAACAAACTCCGCACGCGCCGCCACGCGCGCGTCCGCAAACGCCTGAGCGGCATCGAGCAGCGCCCGCGCCTGTCGGTGTTCCGCAGCCTGCACCACATCTACGTGCAGCTCATCGACGATGTCAGCGGCAACACCATCGCGGCCGCGTCGACGCGCGAGAAAGACGTGGCCAAAGGCTTGGAATCGCTCAAGGCGATCGCCGCGGCGCAGAAGGTCGGCACCATGATCGCCGAGCGCGCCAAGGCGAAGGGCGTGACCACCGCGGTATTCGACCGCGGCGGATACAAATATCACGGCCGCATCAAAGCATTGGCCGACGCGGCGCGCGGCGCCGGATTGGAGTTTTGACCCATGGCCCGAATTTCCGACGGATCGGGGCTGGAGGAGCAGGTCGTCCGCGTCAACCGCGTCGCCAAAGTCGTCAAGGGCGGCAAACGCTTCTCGTTCTCCGCGCTCGTGGTGGTCGGTGACCGTCAAGGCCGGGTTGGCTACGGCATGGGAAAAGCGCGTGAAGTGCCCGAGGCGATCCGCAAGGGCGTCGAGGACGCACGCCGCTCGCTCATCACGATCCCCATGGTCGGCCGCACGATACCGCATCCCATCGAATCGCACGTCGGCTCTGGTCGCGTGCTCATGAAACCTGCCAGCAAAGGCACGGGCGTCATCGCGGGCGGCGCCATGCGCGCGGTGCTCGAGC
>JALYZS010000053.1 GCA_030948745.1 Vulcanimicrobiota bacterium
ATCGTAGTGGTCCGCTGACATGCGCCACCATCTGCAGCGAGGCCACCAAGACCAAGAAATATGCTCCCAGAGCGATGACGAAACGCAGGCGGTAACGCCGCGTAGCCTCGGTGACGGGGTTGATAACTTCCATGGCGATAGTGTATAGTATAGATTACTTTATGTCAATAGCGCATTACATTTTGTACGATTCACATTACATCAGCTGACGAGGCGATAAGGGTTCGCCGATTTCAGCCAGGTGGTGGCGTTGATGCCTGGTATCTCCTAACATGACCAAGGCCAAAGCGCCGCGCTCGGCCACCACGAAACTCGCGTTGGAGGACCTAGGCTCGAATGCCATCCTCAGCGGCCTTGAAGCTTCTCAGGCCGCGATGGTCGTCGAGAACGGCGCGATCGTCGATCTGCGCGTCAGGGATCAAATCTACAAGCCTGACGAGCGAATCGATGCCGTCCTTTTTCCCCTCGATTGCGTGCTTTCGGTGGTGACGCGCATGCAGGACGGGAGCCAGATCGAAGTCGGCACGATCGGCCGCGAAGGCGTCTCCGCCATACCGCTCCTTCTGGGAGCCTCGAGCACGGCCAACGAGAGCTACTGCCAGGTGCCGGGTAGATGCGTGAAGATCTCGGCCGATCTATTTCAAGCTTTGCGCAAAAACCAGACCTTCGGGCAGTTGCTCGATCGGTACGTCCAGGCATATGTCAACATGCTTGGTCAACTCGCGGCCTGCAACCGGTTGCATCGTGTCTATGAACGCTGCGCGCGCTGGCTGCTCATGTCGCACGATCGTGTCGGCTCGGCGGACATCCGGCTGACGCATGAGTATCTGGCGATGATGCTCGGTACGCAGCGCTCCGGCGTCACGATCGCGGCGGCCACTCTGCAACACGCGGGGCTGATCCGCTACGCCAAAGGGGTCATCACCATCCTCAACCGGATCGGGCTGGAAGGTGCATCGTGCGAGTGTTATGCCGTCGCACGGGAGCAATTCGGCGGCATGCTGCGCAGCGTCAGCCTGGAGTCCGCCACCGCGCGCTAAACGGCCCCATTCGACCAGCAACAGCCGAGGCAGCCCTGGGCGCCGCCCAGAAGCCTTCCTCCATGCCCGGACCTGCCTGCTGTCGGCTGCGTTGATGGCGGCTCAGCCAAGCCCCGACCTTCACCAAGCCCTGCACGAAGCGTTGCAGCGCGGCTCGAGCGTGGTGTTGGCGACCATCTCGTCCGACGCGAAGCCGTCGACCGCCTTTTGCAGCTGGGTGCTCTCGCTTGGCAATGACCGCATCGCGGTCGCGCTCGACTCACGCAGCACGGCCCATCGCAACATCCTCAGCGGCAATACCGCGGTCGCGCTGGAAGTGCTAGCGGAGGGCCTCATCCTTTCGGTGCGCGGCGCCGCTCGCATCGCGAAGCCTCAGGTGCGCAGCGTGCCTTTCCCGTGTGCACTCGTCAGCGTGACCATCGCGGAGATCCGCGATCATGCCGTGCAGGGCGTCCATTTCCACGCCCCGCGTTACGTCTGGGCCGACGGCAAAGAACACCGCGGCGAGGTCGAGCGGGCGATCTTCGAGGAACTGCGTGCAAGCGCCATCGACGAGCGATGACCGCTCAAGGCGCTAGTGAAAACTCGGGCGACGCTTTGCGCTGACCAATCCCGAATTCAGACCTGCGACGCTCAGGCCGCCGGCAAAACGCGCATGCTCGATCTTGATGCAGCGGTCGACGACGACCGTCAGCCCCGCCTCGTCGCCACGGCGGATCGCATCTGCATTGACCACGCCGTATTGGAACCAAATCGCGGGCACCCGCAAAGCGATGGCTTCTTCTACGAGCGGGACGAGCGTGTCTGGACGCCGGAAGACATCCACGACATCCGGCAGGGCATGCGCGCGCACGGCGTCGCCAAGCGTCTTGAAGGCCGGTTCGCCGTCGATCGTGCTGTGGCACGGATTGACCGGCCACACCTGGATGCCATGGCTGCGCAGGTAACGCGCCACGAAGAAGCTCGCGCGCTGCGGATTGTCGCTCGCGCCGACCATAGCGACGCTTTTCACGCGTGCCAAGAGCGCTTCGCGCTGTGCCGGCGTGGTGAGGATCACGTCGTGACCGCGAGCGGCGGGAGCACTCTTGAGGCTGCACGAGCCGCCTTGAGGCCGTGCTCGAGGTCCCAGATCAGATCCTCGGGGTCTTCGAGGCCGACCGACAACCGCACCATGTCGGGCGTGATGCCGGCGCCCTGCAGCTCCGCGTCGCTGAGCTGCGAATGCGTCGTTGAGGCGGGATGGATGACCAAGCTCTTCGCATCGCCGACGTTGGCGAGGTGGCTCCACAGCTGCAGCGCCTCGATGAAGCGCTCGCCCGCCTCTCGTCCGCCGCGCACGCCGAAGGTGAAGATCGAACCCGCCCCCAGCGGCAGATACTTGCGCACGAGCGTTTGATACTCGCTCGACGCTGATCCCGGGTATTTGATCCAAGCGACGTCAGGGTGGTGCTCGAGATGGTCGGCGATGCGCGCGGCGTTCTCCACATGCGCCTGCATGCGCACGGGCAACGTCTCCAAACCTTGGATGAGCAGCCAGGCATTCATGGGTGACAGGCAAGCACCGATGTCTCGCAATACCTCCGCCCTGGCCCGCGTCAGAAACGCGAACTCGCCGAACGCCTCGGTGAAGCGCACCCCATGGTAGCTTGGGCTCGGCTCGGTGAGCAGAGGATGCTTGGCGCCGGTCCAGGGGAACTTGCCGGATTCGACGAGCACGCCCGCGA
>JALYZS010000008.1 GCA_030948745.1 Vulcanimicrobiota bacterium
CCTTGCGGCTGTGCCAATCGATGACCGCAGCCAGATAGACGAAGCCGCGGCCATCGGGATGTAGCTGATGTCCATCGCCCAGACGTTGTTCGCTCTGGCGATCTGCAGCGTGCGCAACCGGTATGGCCAGATCGTGTGCCCGGGAGTTCGCTTACTTGTGTTCGGCTTGCGATAGCGCCGTGATTCCCATGCGGCGCATCAGCGTGGTCATGTGCTTGCGCCCGACCGCGAAGCCCTCGGCTCGCAGCAGGTCGCGCAACATGCGCGCGCCGGCGAACGGCAACTCCAGGTGCAACTCGTCTGACCTGCCCGGTTTCTTCGGACCAATAGATGCAGATTTTCAAGTAGATGGGGCGCGGTCGCAGGATGCTCGGCTGATTGCGCGAGCAAAGTCGTCTGATTCAAAGACGTTGAAGAGGGTCGGCGACCAAGACTCAAGACTCGCTTCCCATATTGCAGCGCCTAGTCCGACTTCGCGTCAGTCGATCGAGTACGACAGCATTCGGCCGTGTGCGCGGCCGCTAGGTGCTGCGCTCCGCCCGGCGTTAGATCCGCCCAGCCGAGCATTTTCCACCTGGACTGTCACTGGCTGAAGCCTTCTGAGGAGCGATCACATCGCGATTGTCGCTTCGCTGCTCGCTCTTTCTCGTTCATCGCTTGCGCAACTGGGCAACCGGCTCGCGTCCAATCATCGCTGCCGACACCGCCGAAACGACGCCGGCAAATACGAGGTACCAACAGATCTGCCACGGCTCCCCGCCGCCCGACTTCAGCAACGCGGTTGCAACGATCGGCGTTATTCCAGAAGCGAAGATGCCGGAAAACTGGTAAACGAACGAGATGCCGGTGTAGCGTACCCTCGCGTCGAACAGGTCGCAGAAGAGCGCCGCCTCTGGGCCGTAGATGGCTGCGTAGAAGATGCCGAAGGGGATTACGATCGCAAGCCAGATCAGCATCACGTCGCCCCCGCTGTGCGTCATCAACCAGAACGCCGGGAACGCGGCGAAAGAGGTTACAAGCGAGCCCCACATGTAGACCTTGGTCCGACCGATTCGGTCTGAGAGCCGGCCGAAATAGGGGATCGTGAAGATCATCACCAGCGCCGACGCCATCACGCCCAAAAGCGCTTGCGTACGGCTGATCTTGAGAGTCGACGTCAGATAGCCGATCGAGAATACGGCGAAGACATTGAAGAAAACGCCGTCGATGTAACGTGCCCCCATTCCCTTCAGCACGTTGCCGGGGTAGCGCTTGATAAGGTCGGTGAACGGCATGCGCAGTGCCTCGTTACGCGCCTTGACCGCCGCGAACTCAGGCGTCTCCTGGATGTTGAGACGGATGTATAGACCGACCCCCACCATCACCGCCGAGACCAAAAAGGCGATGCGCCAGCCCCAGGCGAGGAACTGCGCGTCGGTTAGCAGCGACGACAGCAGGGCGACCATCCCTGACGCCATGCACAAGCCGATCGCCAAACCGATCTGAGGTAGCGACGCATAGAAACCGCGTTTCTCCTTGGGCGCGTATTCGTACGCCATCAGCACCGCGCCGCCCCATTCGCCGCCGAGGCCGATGCCCTGGAAGATGCGCAGCAGCAGGAGCAGGAGCGGCGCAGCGACGCCGATCTGCTCGTAGGTGGGGACGAGGCCGATCAGGAAGGTCGCGATGCCCATGATCATCAGGGTCAGGATGAGCATGCTCTTCCTGCCGATCTTGTCGCCGAAGTGGCCGAAGACGAGCCCGCCGAGCGGCCGGGTGACGAAGCCGACGGCGAACGTGGTGTAGGCCAGCAAGGTCGCGACGACGGGATCGCCGGGCGGGAAATAGAGTTTGTTGAAGACGATGCCGGCGACGACGCCGTACAGAAAGAAGTCGTACCACTCGATCGTCGCCCCCACCAGCGCGGACACGACCACGCGCCTGATCGCCTTTTGGTCCTTGCCGTCCTTCTCGTCCCTGTCGTCCTTCTCTCCCATGCCGTTCTCCTCTTGGGTTGTGCTTTTCGAAGTTGCCCGCTGAACGTCTCGCGATCAACCGGGTCGGCGAGTGTCCTCGCGAATCATGTCGACCGCCTTCTCGGCGATCATCACCGCCGGTCCGTTGGTGTTGCCCGAGACGAGGGTCGGCATCACCGAGCAGTCAATCACCCGCAGGCCCGAGAGGCCCTGCACGCGCAGCCGGGCGTCGACGACTGCAGCGGCGTCGCTGCCCATCTTGCAGGTGCCGCTCGGATGGAAGATGGTGGCGCCGTTGTTGCGGCAGAACTCGA
>JALYZS010000109.1 GCA_030948745.1 Vulcanimicrobiota bacterium
ACGTCGGGGATCGACCGCCAACGCATCGCACGAGATGCGACCAACGGCGTGTTCGAAGTGACCGACACCGATCAATCCGTGTTCAGCTGGGCTAACGACCACCACCAGCCGTACTTCCCCTACGATCCGGCCAAAGCGAAGGCGCTGCTCGATGCAGCCGGCTGGGTGCCTGGGGCGGACGGCATCCGCCGCAAGAACGGGCAGCGCCTGGAGCTGCAGATCTCATACATCGGTGGCCAGGTGATCGCCCAGCGCCTCGCAAGCCTTGTGCAAGAGGAGATGCGTGCCATCGGCATCGCGATAACCCAGAAGCCGTATCCTACGCCGGTGTTCTTCGCTTCGCAACAAGCCCACGGGATCCTCAACTCTGGTCGTTACCAAATCGCGTACTTCGGCTGGATCAGCGGTGTCGACCCGGATGATTCCTCGCTCTACAGTTGCGATCAATTCCCGCCTGCCGGTCAAAACGACTTATTTTGGTGCGACCCGACGCTCGACCAAGCGGAGAGGGACGCTATCAGCACCATCGATCAGGACCGTCGCAAGCGCGACTATGAGATCATCTCGCGGGAACTCGGGCAACAAGCGCCGACCGTCTTCATGTTCTCAGAGCGTCGTGTCGACGTTTACCCGAAGGCGATGCACGGCTTCAAACCCTCGCCCGCCGAGTCGGCCAATTGGAACGCCTACGACTGGTCGATGGACTAGCTCAGGCCAGATAGGCGCGTATCCGCTCGCGGAGCAGCTCGCCCGTGACGAACGCCTCCTGCGGCGTTACCGGCCCAGCAGCCGGGGCCAGACGCGCCAGATCCCAGCGCTCCTCAGGGGACAATCCGAAGTAGCCGTCGATGATGGCGGCTTCCGCATGCGTCATGACGTGCTCCGCGTCGAGCGCGATGTCATAGCGCCGTGCGAGATAACCGCACATCGCGCACAGCGCATCCGTGAGTTGTTCGGTGAGCGGCTGTGTTCCGAAGTCATGCGGCGTCGCCTCGAGCATGCTGAGCGCGCTCACGCCGATCGCATAGGAGTTGCGCCCTCGCGTATGTGCCGCATATTCCATGTCCTCGCTTAGCCGCCGCATGTTCTCGCGCACGTCGTGCGTCTGCTGAGCGAAGAGCTCACCTCGGCGATACCCCACGACGAAGTGATAGGAGGAAGAAGGGATGTCATAGGGGCCGGCCGACCAGTGCAGATATAGCCGGTCGATGCGCCCACCGGGGAGGTCAAAGCGGGCGAACTGCGTTTCCAAGCTATGGGGCTGCATCGGGTATAAACTGCGGGTCCCAACCGCCAAACCCTTGCACTGGCGCCCTTTCCCGACGACTCCAATTGGGCCGGACGGCTCTGCCGATTTGGTCCGCCGGAAATTGCCATATGAAGTGTAACAATGATACAGTGACGCAAGTCCAAGGACCATGTGATTTTGCTCACGAACTGGACTAATCGGTATAGCACTCGGGAGTAAGGCAGATAGTATCCGCCTGGAGCGACCTTTTATGAAGCGGCGTGATAGTGCAAAGAACCGGCGCGGCTCGACATTGGTCGAGGTACTCGTCGCGATGTTCTTGCTGCTCTTGATTTTTCTCTTTCTTACAGGCGATTTGATCCAGTCATCGCAGGCGGAGAACCTCGCGAGCAATCATAGTGGCACCGTAGCCGCAGCGAACTACCTTTTGGGTGTTATGCGCACGGATGGACAATTCTGGAAAGACTGGGCGACCGGACCTTCCGCCCCGGCTGAACCGTGCGGCGGTTCATGGACGCCCTATACCGACGACATCACGACCAATAATTGGCACCCCCTGTGCGCGAATATATTCCCCGAAGGTGCCGGCGCCGGCGTACACCTCGGCTACATGTGGAACGCGCAGCTGCAAGCGGGTGATCCGAACGTGGCACAGCTCAGTGTATGGGTCTTGAGCGATGAGGGTGGCCGCAGGGATGTCTACGAACTGCGCACGACGCGCATGCAAACCGCGCCCCAAGCCCAAAACTCAGGCATCGTGCCGACGAATCCTCCATCCCCCTCCCCGTCGCCGACCACACCACCACCGTCTGGGACGCCGAAGCCGAGCCCCTCGCCTAAGCCAAGCGGCAGCCCGACGGCAACGCCCAGCTTCACACCGAAGCCGAGTCCGTCTCCCACTGGTATTTACGAATGAATCGGAAGAACAAACGCGGTGTCACAATCGTCGAGGTGATGGTCACCGTCACCATTTTGGGCATATTCATGATCCTCATCGGTTACGAGTTCGATCACACCGTTTGGCACCTCTTCCACACGCAATCCAACGTCGACACCGAATCCAACGCACGGGTCGTCATGACCAGAGTTGTCAACGGTTTAAAAGCGGCGACACCGAACCTGGAAAACTGGTCTTCGGGCAGCGTGATCTTGCAGCCGGGCGGCCCGGGGACCAGCCCCGTTTTGCGCTACAAGCGGGCGCGCACGGGCAGTCTGGCAGATCCCACGAACGTGCGTCTTGACAAGAAAACCGGTGCGCCGGAGCCTTTCTTCGATCAGGTGCAATTAGCGTGTGCGACGCTCTGCAGCCCCACAACGCC
>JALYZS010000129.1 GCA_030948745.1 Vulcanimicrobiota bacterium
CTTGCACGTCGCGGCTGATGCGGGCGAGCAAGCCGCCTTCGCCGCGCGTGACGCCGCTGCGGTCGACGGCCGCCGTGAGCTCGGCGATAGTCTTGCCCGACACAGGATCCCGGAGCGCGGGGGCTATTTCGGCCAGCGGAATCAGCACGAAGCCGCGCGTCGTCAGACCGTGATGCGGAATCGAGCACTCGGGGTCATCCATCACGAGGTCATCATAGAGAAGAAGATCCAAGTCGATGGCGCGCGGTCCGAGCGGTACGCTCAAGCGCCGCCCCAACTGGCGTTCGATTTTTGCGAGCGACTCGCGCAGTGCTTTTGGCCCAAGCGCCGTCGTGCCGACGCAGGCCAAGTTGAGGAAGTCGGGCTGGTCCGTATAGCCGACGGGAGCGGTCTCATACACGGACGAGACGCGGTCCACCGCCACGAGCGCACGCAGCCGCTGCAACGCGGCCGCGATGTTGCCGCGCCGATCGCCGGTGTTGGAGCCGAGCGCTATCGCGACTCGATGCTGCGCGCCGGCGAAAGCGCCGTCGCCTCCGTCTGTGGATACCATTGCGTCGCTTGTCTGCTTCGCGCCGTTCGCGCAGCATCCATGTTCGTGACGCTTGACACGTGCAAAGGGCCGGGCGTATCATCGCGGTAGGCCTCAAGCGGCCACGCTCTTCGGCGTACTGATCGGCGAGCGGGTTAGAGCGACGAACCCGCATCCGGATTGTGCAATCCGGGCGTAGCGATTGGTTCTACCAATCGACCGAAAGCCGATGCGACATCCTGAGTAACATCGGGTACCAGTACAGCAGGGACCGTGATCCTTGAGGCTTTTGCTTTGCGACTTGCTGCGCCGCCGGCCGATGACTTGGTATATGAACCAGGCGGCCCGCTGAAACGTTTTCTGCTTGGGCACGTTCCAATCACTAATCCGGCGATGCGAACCGGCAAAGGAGTCTCCCGGCGAGGCGCGTCGAACAGGTGCTCTGGGAGACCATAAGCCGCCTCGGGCGGCGACATCGAGTGCGATGTCCCGTAACGCACTCAAGGAGTCATAAAAAGCAATGTCCATGTGGGAACCGTTCACCGAACGGGCGCGACGCTCGATCGTGCTGGCACAAGAAGAAGCCCAGCGCCTCGGCAACAACTACATCGGGACAGAACACATCCTCCTCGGCATCATCAGCGAAGGCGAGAGCCTGGCGGCCAAAGTGTTGGAAACTTTAGGAGTCAACCTGGCCAAGGTTCGCGCGGAAGTTGAGGCGATCGTCGGGCGCGGCGGCCAAACCGTGCAACAAGAGATGGTGTTCACGCCCCGTGCCAAGCGCGTCATCGAACTGGCCTTCGAAGAGGCGCGCCAGCTCAACCACAATTACATCGGGACCGAGCATCTCTTGCTGGGCCTCATCCGGGAAGGCGAGGGAGTGGCTGCTCGCGTGCTCACCAACCTCGGCGTGGACCCGGCGAAAGTGCGGGTTCAGACCACATCCCTGCTCGGCGCTGAGACGCAGACGCAAAGCACGTCGAAGGGCAAGAGCAAGACCCCGACGCTGGACGCCTACGGCCGCGACCTGACACAGCTCGCGCGCGAAGCTAAGCTCGATCCGGTCATCGGACGCAACATGGAGATCGAGCGCGTCATCCAGATCCTATCGCGCCGCACCAAAAACAATCCCGCGCTCATCGGTGAACCCGGCGTCGGCAAGACGGCGATCGCCGAGGGCTTGGCGCAACGCGTCATCAGCGGCGACGTGCCCGAACCGCTGCGCGACAAACGCGTCATCACGCTCGATCTGGCCGGGCTCGTGGCGGGCACCAAATACCGTGGCGAGTTCGAAGAACGCATGAAGCGCGTCATGGACGAGATCCGCGCCGCAAGCGGCGAGATCATCCTGTTCATCGACGAACTGCATACGCTCGTCGGCGCGGGCGCCGCCGAAGGCGCGATCGACGCGAGCAACATCATCAAGCCGGCGCTGGCACGCGGCGAACTGCAATGCATCGGCGCCACGACGCTCAACGAGTTCCGCAAGCACATCGAGAAGGATTCCGCGCTCGAGCGGCGCTTCCAATCCATCATGGTGGGCGAACCATCGGTGGAGGAGAGCATCGAGATCCTCAAGGGGTTGCGGGATCGCTACGAAGCGCATCACCGCGTTAAGATCAGCGACGAAGCTTTGGAAGCGGCGGCGCGCTTGAGCGACCGCTACATCACCGACCGGTTCTTGCCCGACAAAGCGGTCGATCTCATGGACGAGGCGGCATCGCGCGTGCGCTTGCAATCCACCTCGCTGCCACCTGAGATCCGAGAGGTCGAGAACGAGATCCGCAAGGTGCGCACGGAAAAAGAAGCCGTCATCAAAGCGCAGGAGTTCGAGAAAGCCGCGCAGATCCGCGACCGCGAAGAAAAACTGCGCTCGAAGAAACAGCAGATGGAAGAGGAGTGGCGCGAAAAACGCAACGTCAAAGGCTCGACGACGAATACCGTCGGACCTGAGGAGATCGCGCACATCGTCTCCACCTGGACACGCATCCCGGTGAGCAAGCTCAAAGAAGAAGAGACTTTGAAGCTGCTCAACATGGAAGAGGCGCTGCATAAACGGATCGTGGGTCAAGACGAGGCCATCAAGGTGATCACGCGCGCCATCCGGCGCGCACGCGCCGGCTTGAAGAGCCCCATGCGGCCCATCGGCTCGTTCATCTTCCTGGGCCCGACCGGGGTCGGCAAGACGGAGCTTGCGCGCACGCTCGCGGAGTTCTTGTTCGACGACACCGACGCCATGGTGCGCATCGACATGTCGGAATACATGGAGAAGTACTCGGTGTCGCGGCTCGTGGGCGCGCCTCCCGGCTACGTCGGCTACGAAGAAGGCGGGCAGCTCACCGAGGCGGTCCGCCGGCGTCCCTATGCGGTCGTGCTCTTAGATGAGATCGAAAAGGCGCATCCGGACGTCTTCAACCTGCTGCTGCAGGTGCTCGAAGACGGCCGCCTCACCGATTCGCAAGGCCGCGTCGTGGACTTCAAACACTCGCTCATCATCATGACGAGCAACGTCGGCACGCTCGGCCTCATGAAGACCACCGACATCGGGTTCCGCCCGGTCAAGGAAGAAGGCTCCACCGCGGTGCGTTACGAGCGCATGAAGAGCCGCATCCTGGAAGAGATCAAGCATCTGTTCCGGCCCGAGTTCCTCAATCGTGTGGACGAAGTCGTGGTCTTCCACCAGCTCGACATGGACGAGATCAAGCTCATCGTGAGCTTGGAGCTCGCCAAGGTCGTCAAGGAGCTGGAAAACCAGCGCATGACGCTCGAGGCGTCGGAAGCCGCCAAAGAGCTCATCGCCAAGGAAGGCTGGGATCCGCAGTTCGGCGCGCGGCCATTGCGACGGGCCATCCAACGCCTGGTCGAGGACCCGTTGTCGGAAGAACTGCTGCGCGGCACGTTCAAGCTCGGCGACCACATCCTGCTCGACGTCACGGACGGCAAACCGACCTTCACCAAAGTCGGGGAACCGCTGAAACCGCCGGCACCGCAACCCACGGCATAGACCACCGAACGTCGACTGCATGACCGATCGAGGCGGCCGCAAGGCCGCCTCGCCGTTTTCCACAAGGTCTGCCGCGCGCGCGGCGAGGATAGGCGGGCAATGACTTGGGAAGAGCTTTCGGCTATCTCGACGTTCCTCACGCTCGTCGTCATCAGCGCGACTGCCGTGGCGGCCGTCGGTCAGCTGCGTCACATGCGCTCGTCGAATGCGATCACCGGCTATCTCGGTCTCATGGACCGTTGGGCCAGCCCGCACGCGCGCGAGATCCAGAACTACGTGTTCGGGGGCGAGTTAGAGCGTCGGCTGCAGGATCGCGCCTACCGAGACGAACTGAGGCTGGGCATGGCTGATCGGATCAAGCATCCGGAGGTCGAGTACCTCGATTTCTGGGAGTCGCTGGGCATGTTCCTGAAGATGGGGTTTTTCCCTGAAGAAGGAGTCATGGAATCCGGCGGCCCAGTCGCGCTGGCAGCCTGGCCGAAGTTGGCACCTGTCGTCGCGATCATACGGCGGACCCGCGGCGCGACCGCATACGACAACTTCGAGTACCTCGTGTCGCGCGCCCGCATGTGGGAGGCCTCTCATCCAGAGGGCTACTTCCCAAACCGAACGCCACACCTGGCTGTGGTCGATGAATTCGCCGACGACGTCCAGGAGAAGGCGTAGGCATGAGCTGGGAAGCACTGACGGCGGTCGCGACGCTCGGGACGTTCGTCGTGATCGCGACCTCCGCTATGGCGGCCATCCGACAATTGCGACATATGGCCGCCTCGAACCAGATCACAGCCTCGTTGGCGTTGCTCGATCGCTGGGGCAGCGATGCGTACGCTTCCCTCATCGACTACGTCAGCGGTGGTGAGCTCGAAGCCCGCCTGGCCGACCCGCGTTTCCGCCGGGAACTCATGCACGCGCCCGTCAGCCGGACAAACCATCCCGAGCTGACCATCCTCGGCTATTGGGAGCAGGTCGGCTCGCTCGTGAAGCTCGGGTATATGTCGGAAGAAGCCTTCATGGACATCGCATCGATCCAGGCGCTCTCAGCCTGGCACAAGCTCAACCCGGTGATCGCGATCATGCGCCGGCGCCTGGGAGCTCGGATGTTCAACAACTTCGAGTTCCTCGTCTCTCGCGCGCGGCTATGGCAAGCACGGCACGTCGCCGGCGTCTTCCCGGCTGGCACCCCGCACGTCGAACCGCAGGACCTGTGGCCTGAGGACAAAGCCTGGTGGAGTGAGGGCGGCGGCGATACACCGGCCCAGGCACCGCACCCGTAGATGAACGCCGAGACGTGGAGCGTCATCTTCGCGGGCGGCACTTTCGTCGTCATCGCCGCGACCGCGGTGGCGGCACTCATCCAGCTGCGTCACCTGCGAGCAGGTAACCAGCTGACGAC
>JALYZS010000141.1 GCA_030948745.1 Vulcanimicrobiota bacterium
GAAGTGGCCCAGGCCGATCGCATAACCGTCGCCATCGCCGCCTGCGACGATGACCGTAAGATCTTTGTTGGCGAGCTTGACCCCGGTCGCCGTCGGCAGCGCGCGTCCGTGCACGCCGTGAAACGCATACGAATGCAAGTAGCCGGAGATCTTCCCGCTGCATCCGATGCCGGAGATGAAGGCGACGTTCTTGGGCCGCAGCTCCAGTTCCGCACACGCCTGCTTCAATGACGCGAGGACGCCGAAGTCGCCGCAGCCGGCACACCACCAGGAGGGTGTCGCGGTGGCGAAATCTTTGGGTGTCAACACGCTTGCCACGCTTGTGCTCCTGTCGTCTAACGTGCCGCGGTCGCGGCTTTGGCCGCCAACGAGCGCGGATGGTGGGCGATGGTCGTTTGCGCCGCTTGGATGATCTCGATCGGCCGGAAGGGCCGGCCGTCGTACTTGCGGACGGAATGCATGTGGGGCAGCGGTCCCGTGACGTAGCGGATGAGACGCTCGAGCTGGCCGGTGAGATTGTTCTCCACGATGAAGACATGCGTAGCACCGGCGATGAAGTCGCGTACCTCGTCCTCGGGAAACGGCCAAAGCGTGCGCAGCTGCAAGAAGCGGGTCGCGATGCCTTCGCACGCCATCCGGTCCTGCGCTTCGCTGATGGGTCCGCGATTGCTGCCGAAGCCGATGAAGGCCACGCTGGCTCCCGGGTCGCCCAAGATATTCGCCTTGGGCAATTCCGGCCGCATCGTCTCAAGTTTCCGCATGCGTTTTTCCATCATCCGCGTGCGATTGCGCGCATCCTCGGTGATGACGCCGGCGTCGTTGTGTTCCGAGCCCGGTTCCAGGTGCATCCCGCCTTCGACGCCCGGGATGACGCGCGGCGACACGCCGTCCTCGCTCACGGCAAAACGTTTGTATTCGCCGAAGGTGACGGGATCACGCTGCAGTTTTCCGCGGTCGACGCGCGCGCCGGCCAGCTGCAAGCGCGGGATGGCTTCTTTGCTCTGGCATAACGCCTGCTCGGTCAGGATGAAGACGGGCAGCTGATAGCGCTCGGCAAGATTGAAGGCGTCGATGGTCAGATAAAACGACTCTTCGACCGTGCCGGGTGCGATCACCACTTTGGGGATCTCGCCGTGGCCCGAGAAGATCAGGTGATTGAGATTGCTCTGCTCGGTTTTTGTCGGCATGCCGGTGGACGGCCCGGCCCGGGCGCATTCCACGACCACGATGGGTGTCTCGACCACGCCCGCCAAGCCGATCGCTTCGGTCATGAGCGCCTGCCCAGGACCCGAAGTGGCGGTCATCGCGCGCGCCCCCGCATAGGCCGCGCCCACGACCATATTGATCGCGGCTAATTCGTCCTCGGCTTGCACGACGAGCACCCCGTGCGCGGGACCGAATTTCGCCATCCACTCCAAGATGTCGGTGGCCGGCGTGATCGGGTAGCCCGCCATGAAGCGGCAACCGGCGACGAGCGCACCGTAGCCGATGGCATCGTTGCCCATCATGAGAACCCGATCGCCGTCCGACCGCGCCTTGAGCGTGTAGCCGCTCGTCCGGGCGCAATGTTCGCGCACGTAGCGCTCGCCCGCCTCGATCGCGCCGATGTTCTGGTTGACGACTTTCTCGCCTTTGCGCTCGTACTGTTTCGTCACGAGCCGGCGCACGATATCCGGATCCATGCCGATGATCTCGCCCAGCGCGCCCAAGGCGATCGTGTTACGCACGAGCTCTAGCCCGAGCTGCTCCTTGGCGATCTTTCCCAACGGGATCTCGTAGAAGAAGATGTCGTCGCGATGCACCCTGTCGCTGAGAGATTCGGAGGAGTTGTCGAACACGACGAAACCGCCTGGCCGCATCTCGGCGATATGCTTCTCGACGCATTCGAGGTCGAAGGCGACCATGGCGTCGACGTGGTCCGCGATGCCGTAGTGCGGCTGCTCGCCCGCACGAATGACGTAGTTCGTGTGGCCGCCACGGATGCGTGAGGGGAAGTCTTTGAACGTGTAGACTTCGAGGCCCATAAGTTTGAAAACGGTCGCGATGAGGTCGCCGGTCGTCAGACTGCCATCGCCGGCCTGACCGCCGAACAGAACTTCGATATTATTGATGATCAATGCTCGAGTGCCGCCTTTGAAGGGTTGGATGAAGCTATTCTGAGGACAACACGCTGTCCCATGCCAGTGCCGTGCTGCTTTAGGTGATCGGCGAATGGAAAAGGCGACGGGTCCGTCGCCTTTGGGCTGCACAGCAAGCGCAGGGCCGAGCGTTAACGCACGATCATGGACCCGCGCGGTGCTCGCTTGCTCCTGGCGCTGAACGAGTAGCGCACCGAGTACCTCATCTCGGCCTTGGCCCGTACGTAGGTGCTCTCGACTGCAGCGCGCAACGCCGAATGATCCAACAGGCCGTGATCGGAAGCGCGAGCACCCGAAATCCCTTTCGCTAATTTTCGCATCTGGTTTTGAGAGCCACGAACAGATCCGGTGTCGAGGATTTGCCTGCTGCGGACGGTAAGAGCGCCGCTGGAGGTCAACATTCAAACCGCCACCGATTTCCTAGCGCACATCCGCCACCACGCGGCTGCCCGCTTCGACGAGCTCGCTCGTTTGTGCGCGGTGCCGAGCGTGGCCTCAGACGCGGCGGCCGTCGAATCGTGCGTCGCGCTGCTGCGCGATATGCTCCGGAGCCGCGGCTTTTCCGTGGACGTGCTGCCGACTGCCGGCAACCCGGCGCTCATCGCCACGGCTGGCAGCGGTGAGCGCAAGCTGCTGCTCTACAACCATTACGATGTGCAGCCCGCGGACCCGATCGACGCATGGGCGACGCCGCCGTTCTCGCCCAGCCGTCGGAATGGCAGCCTGTATGGCCGCGGCGCCATCGATGATAAAGGCGAGATCCTTGCGCGTCTGGCTGCCATCGACGCGCTGCAGGCCATTCACGGACGGTTACCGTTGCGGATCACGATGTTGATCGAGGGCGAAGAGGAGATCGGCAGCCTGCATCTCGAGCCGCTGCTGCGCAGCGAACGGGAGCGGCTGCAGGCGGACGGATGCATCTGGGAGGCGGGGTCGAGCGATCACCACGGGCGCCCGGAGCTATGGCTTGGCGTGCGCGGTGAACTCTACGTCGAGCTCACTATCCGCACGCTCGATCGTGATGCCCACTCCGGATCGGCGCACATCTTGCCCAATGCCGCCTGGCGCCTGATCCGCGCGCTCACCAGTCTTAAGAGTGAAGACGAACGCATCCTCATCCCTGGTTTTTACGACGACGTGCGACCCCCGAGCCAAGCGCAGCAACGCCTGCTGGACGAGCTCGACGTCGAGGAAGAATTCCGCGCGGCCTACGGGGTGAACGACTTCGTCGCCGGGAGGCGGGGTAAGGAACTGGCCGCGGCCGTGTTCCAGCCGACTTGCAACATCTGCGGCTTCAAAAGCGGCTATATAGAAGAAGGAACAAAAACGGTCATCCCGGCGACTGCATCCGTCAAAATCGATTTCCGCCTGGTCCCCGAGCAAGATCCCGCCAGACTGGGGATGTTGCTGCGCCGCCACCTCGACGACCAAGGCTTTGGCGACGTGGCCCTCCGCACGCACAGCGCGCAACGCGCCGCTGCGTCTGACCCCGATGGGCCCTTTGTGCGCCTCGCGGTGGACGCCGCGCGCGATGCCTACGGCGTGCAGCCGGTGGTCTACCCGCTCATCGGCGGGACTGGTCCCGCGGCTTTGTTCACCGCCCATCTCGCTGTGCCGTTCGTAAGCCTAGGGTGCGCCTATCCGGGGAGCCGCAAGCATGCGCCCGACGAGCATATCCGCATGGAAGATTTCGTACGAGGCGCGAACTGCATCGCCACTATCATGGACCGCGTTGCGAAGGGCTGAAACGGAGTGAGGTAGGTCACTTTCCGGAGCGCGCGGACTACCGCGCCCGGCCGTTGTCAATAATCCCTATGGAGAGCGCTAACAAGATGGAATGTTTAAGCGCTCTTTCCTCTTTCGCCGGGCATCGGCGCGTTGTTGGCTTCGAAATGCGCGTATTTTTCGGCATCGCTGAGCATGGCTTGGATCGTGGCGTTGAGCGGCTCGAACAGCCACACACCCGAAAAGATCGCGCTGTCCTCGATATCGCTGCGCAACACGTAGGCGGGCCGCTGGGTCACACCCAGAGCTTCGAACTCCGCGCAACTCTTCTCGATGCGCTCGCGCATCTGGGGCGCGTCCATCATCTCGGCGATCTTCGCCGCCTCCACGCCGGTCGCGGCCGACACGATCTGCAGCAAGGTCGCACGTTCGAGGACAGGCTTTCCTTCGATCAAAGCGGCGCGGCTGATGGCTAGACGAACGCGGTCGTCGCTGAACCCAAGTTCGCGCGCCGCCTCGGCGGCGAGGTTGGGTTCGACACTGGAAGCGTAGTCCGCAGTGCGCCAACCGCTGTTCAACCTGGTCCCCGAAATGGATCCGGAGCGGCGATAAAACCAGTCGTATTGCTCGCGACTGAAACCGCCGCGCGGATGATCGGTGACAAGCGCGATGCGCCATTCGTAGCGCAGATGTTTGCCGTGCAGGTCGAGCAGGCGGCGCAGGTTGGGCTCGCTGTAGAAGCACCACGAGGACAACACGTCCAGACAGTAGATGAGCGAGATCATTGTTTACAGCTCCAGCTCGCCGCGCAAGACGGGCACGACGCTGCCGCCCACTTCGATGCTTCTGACTGTATCTCCATCACGCTCGACGATGATGGATACGAAACTTTGCCGCCCCATCTTCGTGCCTTGCTCGCTCAGGATCTCCACACGCTTGCCACCCTGGATGATCCCATAGCGCAGCATGTACGCACCCAAGGGGCCGCTCGCCGATCCGGTGGCGGGGTCCTCCACGATGCCGATATGCTCCAAACCTAACATGCGGGAGTACGCTGCCTGCCGGCCGGGCTGGCGAGCGAAGATGAAGACACCGGAAAGATCGTCACCATCCAGCAGAGCCAGCAAGGCGGGATGATTGATCGAAGCGCGGTCGACACGTTCCTTGCTCGCCGCCGCGACGTAGAGAAATGGCACCGGGGCGGCCAGGATCTGGAGCGGCGCGTCTGCCACGAGGTCCGCTTCGCTGAGGTTCAGCGCAGTCGCAAAGGCGGCGCGCTGCGGGAAGATCGTGCCGAACGCCGCCGCAGGCGAGGTCAGGAACAACGCGCTGGGATCGCGCGCTGGGCCTTCCAGCCGGACGGGGACGCGTCCGACTTTCTCCTGCAGTTGCAAGGCGGTCGCGTCCTTCGGCAAGGCGCCGTTTTTCGCCAACACCCAGGCGGTGCCGATCGTCGGATGGCCGGCGAACGGAAGCTCCTGTCCGGGCGTGAAGATGCGCACGCGCGCAGCGCACGCTGCGTCATCCGGCGGCAGGACGAAGGTCGTTTCCGAGAGATTCATCTCTTTCGCGATCGCCTGCATCTGGGTGGGATTCAAACCCCCCGCGTCGGTGAAGACCGCCAGCGAGTTTCCCATAAAACGTTCGCGGGTGAAGACATCAACCTGTTCGAACGCCCACTGTTTTGCCATGCCGGCGTATTACTGCTTCCAACCCGAGGACCTTGCGCGGCCGTACGACGAACCTGTGAAAGCAAGGAGAATGCAAAACCGCATGCGGTATGTCTCTATTGTCGTCATCATTGTGATGCTCGCGTTTTCGCCGCGTATGGCTGGCGCGCGAACGCTGCAGCTGGCTGACGTGCGCACGATCGCCATCCCCTCCAGTCCGCAGATATCACCCGACGGTGAACGGATCGCATTCGTGTTGTCGCGACCGGAGTATGGCAGCAACGAGTATCAAACGCAACTCATCGTCATGGACATCGCAACGCGGGCGCTATCGGTCAAGACGCGCAGCCTCAAAGACGTGGCCAATCCGCACTGGTCGCCCAACGCTGACCGCGTCGCATTTCTGGCTCGTGCGGCCTCGGGCGACGAGGCCGGCAGCCAAGTCTTCGCGCTCTTGCTGCGCGACGGGCTCGTGCGGCAGGTCACGCATGCGCCGAACGGCGTCGACACATTTGCCTGGCGGCCGGATGGCAGGGCGATCGCCTACGACACCGCAGACAGCCCGCGCAATCAGTCTGCGATCGCGCGTCACCATGATGCGTTCGAAGTCGGCAACGATGGCGGATTGCTAACCGCAGCCCCTACGCCCGTCAATCTGTGGCTCGCGGCCGCGGACGGCAGCGCCAGCCGTCCCATCACCTCCGGCGGCGGCATGGTGTTCGGTGGCGATGCGGGGACGTTGTTGTCGTGGGCACCCGACGGCAAAACGGTTGCGCTGACTTGGGCGCCGACACCACACTTGGGCGACACGAATGCGGCCAAGACGATGATCGTCGACATGCGCAGCGGTGCGATGCATGCGTTGACCGCGCACCGCGGCTTTGAGAACTACGCCACGTACTCGCCGGATGGGACCAAGATCGCGTACTGGTATCCGCGCGATGGTGACGGTCTGAACGGGCAAGAGATCTACGTGACTTCCGCGCGAGGGGCCGAAGGCAAGGACGTCACCCGCGCGCTCGATCGCGACATGTCCGGCGTCGCGTGGCTCCCGGGAGGATCGGCGCTGCTCGTGAGCGGCCCGGACAGCACGTCGGTCGGATTGTGGGTGCAACCGCTCGACGGCCCCGCCCGTCGCCTGGATCTTGGCGTCGTGGACCCCGCATGGGATAATTCGACGGATATGGGCGTCGGCAAAAATGGCGCGATTGTCTTCGCCGGTTCCGAACCCGCACGTCCTCAAGAGATCTATTATCTGAAGTCGGTGCACGCCGCGCCCGAGCGTCTCACCGATTTCAACGCGACCATCGCCGCGCTTGAGCTCGGCCGGTCGAAAACCATCCACTGGCGCAATGACGGCTTCGACGAAGACGGTGTTCTGACGTACCCGCCCCACTTTCAACCTGGGCGCAAATATCCGCTCCTCCTGCGGCTGCACGGAGGCCCCAACTATCAAAGCAGCCGTACGTTTTGGGATTTCATACAGCTTGCGGCGGCGCGAGGCTATCTGGTCTTCCAACCCAACTACCGCGGCAGCGACAATCTCGGCAGCGCCTACGAGCACGCGATCTTCAACGATGGCGTGCGCGGCCCGAGCCGCGACATCATGGCGGGGGTGCGAGCCGTCGAGCGTCTGGGAATCGTCGACACATCGCGCGAGGCGGTCAGCGGCCACTCCTATGGCGGCTATCTCACGGCATGGCTTACCGCCACGACGGGACCCGGGCGCTGGAAGGCCGCAGTGCTGTACGCCGCCGAGCTCGACCCCTTAGTGCAGTACTATCTCGAAGACTACAACGTGGCCGAATGGTACTACTTCAAGGACCGCCCATGGCGCAGCCGCAGCGTGATGCAAAGCTATATCGATCAATCCGCGTTGACGCACGTGGGGGGTGTGCGCACACCCACGCTCATCCTGTCGAACACGGGCGACGGGCGCGTGCCCACCGCGCCGGAGTTCGCCTGGTTCCAGGCCTTGCGCGACACTGCAGTGCCGGTCAAGTTCGTCTTGTTTCCCGGAGCAGGCCATGACATCAGCGGACCCGTGCACGTGGAAGATGAGTACCGTCTGTGGTTTGGTTGGGTCGACAAATATCTTCGCTAGGGGAAGACCCCGCCAGCTAGCTGTGACGCGCTAACCAGGCCAGCAGCGCTTTGATCATCGCGGGATCGAGGTGCTGCGGCGTCATGAGATCTTTCGCCAGAAACTCATGACTGTCGCCTTTGAGATACACCGCGGTCACATCGTTATTGCGCAAGCGCGCGGCGTTCACCAGCCGAGGTGTATCTGCCGCCAAGACATTCTCGTCCTGCGCGCCTTGCAGCACGAGCAGCGGAGTCCGCACGGCCTTGATTTCTTGGGCGGGATCGTGTCGTAGATAACTCTTGTACCAGCTCGAGGCTCGGATCGCGCCGATGAGCGCCGCTGGAGCATTGCGCGCTTGTTTGGTGACGACTTGGTCGAGCGGGAGCGCCGGAGGACCGAGCAGCACGACGCCGCGCAACCGCAGCAAGCTGTTCGCACCTAACGCGGTCGCGAGCATGGCACCTTCGCTGTGGCCGAGCGCGAAGATTTCGTTGCCGCTCACACCTGGCTGTTGGCGGAAAAATTCCACCGCCGCCGTCGCGTCGGCTATCAGCGCTCTCCGTACGCCTGCGTATGGATCGCCGCCGCTTTTGCCGATGCCACGCTTGTCGTAGCGCAAAACTGTGTAGCCGGCGTTGCTCAGCGCATGCCCGAGCTGGGCGAAGATGAGATTCGGCCCGATGCGTTCGTCGCGATCCACGTTACCGCTGCCCACCAACATGAGAACGCCTGGCCGCCCGCGGCGAGGCGTCGCCGGCAGGCTCAGCGTCCCGGCCAAACGAGTGCCGTCGGCAGACCGAAACGAGATTTCGCTATTGCGATAATGTTGGGCGCCCAGGGGCAAGGGCGAGCTGTTCGGCAAGGGCGCGGGCGTGGAGGCCCCGTTCGTCGCAGCGCTGCGAAACTGCAATTTGATGACCAGTGTCTGCGAGGGCACGTCTATCTCGTCGACGATACCGGTCGCAGGGTCGAACCACTCGACAAACGGCACGGGACCGAGAATTGAAAGGTGGCTCTCCCGATCGCTCAGGTCTTTGGGGCGCGGCGGATTATCGCTGCCCGCCGTCAATGGGGTGGTGAACGCCAGGACCGGCGCAAGCCCGGTGACAGCGGACTGGCCGCGCATCTCTTGTGGCAGCAGAAGAAAGCCTGACAGCAAAGCGCCATCCAGGATGACGAAACGCGATGTGTTCGCCGCCAATGTGATCGCTAGAGTCTGGCCCTTGGCGGTCACGCTTGCACCGGTGGGCGTGAAGTCAACCTTGACCGGAATGGGCATATCCCCGCCCGCGCCGTACGTCGCATCATAGTGGATCGGGTGAAGGTCCGCTGTTAGTCGCATAGCGGCGTGCGTGAGCGTCGTCCCTTGTGCGCCGAGGACAGACTCATTCTCGTCGACCACGATGCCCGCATCGCTGTGGCGTACAACGACCGTCGACCGCAACACGACCTGTCCAGCCGCCACGCCTTGAAAAGTGTAAGTGCCTTCTGGCAACGTGTTGACCACGGCCGGCGGGATGGACGAAGGAACCGCGCTCGTCGCGGGTGAGGGAGCGGCTGTCGATCCGAGCGCCGCAGCGGCCATGAGAGCGAAGATCATGGGATGGACTCCTTAAGAGCGGATTGCCAGCAAGGACATTGTGGGGCTTCTTGGTTTGCCCTGTCGCAGGTCGCTCTCGAGCCGTAGCGAAACGGGCTTTCAGCGACCATAGAGGATACCACGTCGCGGATCAGTGTGCAGCCAGCAGGGCTAGGTGAGCTTCACATGATGCGGACACGGTATTTTTTTATTGCTCGTGGCGCGGCGATTCCCCTCACCGCCGCTGTTGTGGCAATGGTGATCGCTTTGTTGCAGCCTGTTCCCGCTGCTCGTTCCGCCACACCGCTGCCCAGCGCGACGGCGACGGAGGCGCCGACACCGCCCCTGACGGTCTACCCGCGTGCGGGCGACCCGAACCCAAGCAACGTCAAACCGCAAGGCCCCGGTTTGTTATTGATGGGCGGTGGCGACACCGTCGACGCGTCTTTCCGCTGGATGCATGATGTCATCACTGGAGGCTCCGCCATTCACGCGGGCGACATCGTCGTGCTGCGGGCCTCCGGCGACAATGCCTACGACGACTATCTCATCAAGATCGCGCGCTTCAACTCTGCGCAAAGCATCAAGCTCGGCCCCACCGCGACTGCGGCCGATCTCGACAAGGCGGCGGCCTACGTCGACCGCGCGCAGGGCGTGTTCTTCGCCGGTGGGGATCAGGCCAACTACGCGCGCTGGAAAGGCTCTTCCCTGATCGCCGCTGTGCAACGCGTGTACGACCGGGGCGGTGTCGTGGGGGGCACGAGCGCAGGGCTCGCGATCCTGGGTGAGTATGCGTACGATTCCGTCGCAGCGGACGCGGCCGGCGCGGACGTCGAGGTCACGACGAAAAACGCCGTGGCCGATCCTGCAGAGCCGATCATCAGCTTCACCCACGACCTTTTGGTGTTCCCACCATTGCGGAACGCCATCACCGACACCCATTTCAAGCAGCGCGATCGTCTTGGCCGGCTCACCGTTTTTCTTGCGCGCATCCGAGAAAAACACCCCAAGCAGATCGTCATCGGGATCGGCGTCGACGCTGCGAGCGCGCTCGTCATCGATAAGCACAACATCGCGCGGCTGCTGCTGCAGGGCACAGGCGGCTCGGCATTGTTCCTGCGTGGTGGACAGCCCGAACCGATACAGTCGGGCAAACCGCTCGTCTTCAGAGACATCGAAGCGGTGCTGCTCGACCAGGACGGACAGAGCTACGATCTCACGGCCCGCTGCGGGGAAGCGCTGCACTACAAGCTCACGGTCGACGGTCGGCGCACGCCCATCTACCATCCCACTGATCCCTGGCATCCACCCGCATCAACCCACAAAAGTCACTGCGAAGCGTCAGAATAGAAAGAAGCGCCATGCGAAAAAAGATCAGCTCGTGTCTGTCGACAGCGTTCGTCACGCCGGCAGTTGTGCTCGCCGTGTTGCTCTCGTCCCTGATCGCGCCCGTCTCGGCGGGCACGACCGGTTCGCTTTGGGGTATCGCGACCGACGCGCAAACCCAAAGCCCGCTGGCTGACGCCGCCGTCACGGCGGCAAGCCCATCGCAGACGACACGGACGACGACCAATATCGCCGGCAAGTTCGTCTTCTTGTCCCTGTTGCCCGATACGTATACCGTCACGGTGACCAAGGACGGCTACGAGTCTCAGCAACTCAGCGGCGTGAGCGTATTCGCAGACCAGACGCAGAACCTGACCTTCGTATTGCCCCGCGCTATCAAGACCATCGGCAAGGTCAGCGTGCGATCATCGCTTGGCCTGGTCCGGCCCGGAATCGTCACCGACGTGTATTCGGTGAACCCTGGACAGACGGCCGCGTCGGCGCCGCTCGGTGGCGGGGGTTCGCTCAATCAGGCGTACTCCGCGATCGCGTCCATGCCGGGGGCATTCGTCCCGCCCAGCCAGATGGGCGTCAACCAATCCGTGTACATCCGCGGCGGTTACTACGACCAGATCGGCTATGAGTACGACGGCGTGCCCGTCAACCGCTCATTCGACAACTATCCCGGGCACTCAGCCGCGACCTTCGGACAGCAAGAACTCCAGATCTACACCGGTGGTGGTAGCGCCAACTCGAACGCGACCGGCTTGGCCGGCTTCATCAATCAAGTCGTGAAGACGGGCAGCTACCCTGGCTACGGCAACATCGACGCGCGCATCGGATCACCCACGTTTTATCACGATGCATCTCTTGAAGTCGGCGGTGCAACGGCCAACAATCTGTTCTCCTACTACGTCGGCTTCAGCGGGTACAATCCGGCTTTCCGTTACCTAGATCAGAACAATGGCGCAAGTCTAATCGACCAGTTTCCAGTTGCCACAGGGCCGTCAAACCTGACGACCTCTTCTTCGCTCAACTTTTTTCCCGCGGTTTATCCGACTTGCACCCAAAACGCGACCTACACGAATCCCGCGGCGTCGAATTTCACAAACGATCCTCAATGCTATTCTGCTTTCGCGCCCAATTATGGATACGTATCATATCTTACGGGACGTGAATCCCTGGGTAATTTCCACTTCGGCCTCCCACATAAATACGACAGTGGACGCGATGACGTCCAGCTACTCTACACCTCGTCGGCGGAGTACCGCCAGTTCTACAGTGGCGTGAACGACGCCGGCGCGGCGTTCGTGCAGGCACTGGTGACCCAGGGTTATATCAGCCAACCGCATTGGCCCGATTACTTCACGTATCCGAGCGGCACGAACTTCTTGGATCCAGCGACTGTGCAACCCATCGGCTACGCATTCCCGGGTTCACCCGCTAACCGGTGCCTGAACACCGATCCGAGGGTGCCCGTTCCAGGTGCGTGCCCATCGGGGGTCGTTGCTGCCCTGCCCAACGACTACCGAGACGCGCGCTGGGATAGCGCGAATATCGTCAAGCTGCAGTACCAGCGCAATTTTAATGAGCGGATGTATTTGCGCGTTTTCGGCTACACGTTTTACTCGAACACGAACCGCAGCGGCGCGTCCCGCCGCGGCATCGGCAGCGGTTTTGGCGCCACGAACTTTGACTATGAAGTGGACGCCCACACGCGGGGCTTCCAAGCACAGTTTGCAGATCAGCTGAGCGATACTAACCAGTTGCTGGTAAGCTTAGGATATGTCACAGCGGCGACCCTACGCGCAAGCAACCTCAACAACTTCAACACCCGAAATGCGCAGGTGAGCAATCTAACCGATGGCTCGCAATGCTATTCGTACACAGATGGGACCGCGGACAATGGGCAGGATACGCTGGTTGCCGGCGGCCCAGCGCCCTGCAATGATTCTAATAGCCAAGGAACGTTCCGGCGGCCGACTCGGCTCATGGCGCAAAACCCGTGCGCGAGCGGCGACATTCCCGCCGGATCACCGGCGTGTCTAGCCGGTGCGACCTGGCGGCTCACGTACACAGGGAACCAAGGCGGGTTCAACAGCGTCGTGCCGAAGTTCACGAACTTCGCGGTCATCGATGAATGGCGCCCGACCTCGAGGCTCGACCTCAATTTCAGCGCGCGCGTTAGTCGAGACGAATTCGACCTCCAAGACACCAATACACCCGGTAAGAATTTCTGGTTCGCTGCCGCCCAAAAGGAGTTTTGCTACAACCCGGACACGTTGCAGCCGTTGCTGATTCCGCAACCTCCATCGTCACTTTCTACTGTCACGCCCTACATCACGTATGCCTGTCCCGTCGATAAGTCAGATGGTGTGCAGACCGTCCACCCGGATGGCATGGACGGTCACTTGTTGCTTTCAAACCAGTACGGCCGCGTCTATACCCAGACCTACGTCGAACCTCGCTTCGGCATGACGTACACGCTCAACCCAGACACAGTCTTGCGGTTGAGCGCCGGTCGTTACTCTCAGCAGCCCCAAAATTACGAGATCCAATACAACAGCTTCGAAGAGAACCTCGCCGCGCAGCTGTTCGGGTTCCTACCGTTCGG
>JALYZS010000142.1 GCA_030948745.1 Vulcanimicrobiota bacterium
TCATCGGGCTGCGCAACGTCATGCGCTGGGCGCACATGCTCCCAGGCGATCCCGAGCCGATGCCGGCGTTGCCCATGCCGCTGCACCGCGGCCGCCTGCGACGCGAGGACGCTCCCTATCCGCCGGCCGCCGGCATTCTGGATTACCGGGTCGGACCGGGCGCGCACCTGAGCGCCGGTTCGGTCATCGCAGACCTGCGCGATGTCTGGGGCAGGCCGGTAGGCGACGGTGTTGTGCGCGTGGCCACAGACGCGTGGGTCCTGGGCATCGAGGATGGCATCCTCGCCTACCCGGGAGCCGCCGTGGCGCATATCGCCGTGGCGGACGATGGCCCGGTGATCAATCCGTGGCCGCCTGACAGCCGTGGAATATAGCGCAGGCAAGACGATAACTAATAACGTGAGTCCAGACGCCAGGTCCTTGCTCCGCCCCGCCGTCCTTTCGCTGCTGATCCTTTTTTCCAGCTTCAGCGTCTCAAGCGGCGCTGATGTGCTCACGGTCTACGCCCACGCAGCCGACGTCAACGCCGGCCTTTTTTTTAAGACGTCGGACAGCACGACCTACGTGAGCACGGGCGACATCGACGCTATGTGGCTGCGCGACTCGAGCGTGCAGTCGCTGTCGCTGCTGCACGACCGGCGTCTCATCCGCGGCGTGATCTCCCGCCAGGAGCGGCTCATCGCGCTCGATCCATATGCGAATGCGTTCCATCGTGACTACTCCGTCGCCGAGCAGAAGTTCGAACTCGACTCGTTATGCTACCCTGTGCGCTTGGCCGACCGCTACGTCCATGACACCGGCGACGACGCAATCTTCGACCGAGGCTTTTTTTCAGAGCTTCAGATCATTCTGCACACCGTCTTGGTGGAGCAGCATCATGGTGACCATTCCCGCTACCATCGCAACGAACACTCGTTCAAAGAGGGCATCGGGTTGGTCTGGAGCGCTTACCGTCCGAGCGACGATCCGCAGGTCTACAACTACAATATCCCCGAGAACATGTTCACCGCGACCACCTTGCACACGATGGCCGACTTCTTCCGTCGTTACTATCATGACAATCGCAGCGCCAACAAGGCGGAGCTCGCCGCGGAACGCATCGCGCAGGCGATCGAGGAGAAGGGCATCTTCACGACGCGCCATGGACGCATCTACGCGTACGAAATCGATGGGTTGGGTCACGCCAAGTTCATGGATGACGCGAACGTGCCGAGCCTGCTCTCCCTGCCGCTCCTGGGTTATCACTACGACCGCGACATCTACGTTCGCACGCGTCAGTTCATCTTGAGCACGGACAACCCGTATTTCTACCGCGGCCACTATGCGGCTGGGATCGGCAGCCCGCACACGCCCACCGGTTTCGTTTGGCCGATGAGCCTCATCGTGCAGTACCGCACGAGCGACGACGGCAATGAGAAGAACCGCATCCGGCGCCAGCTGGCCCTCTCAGCAGCAGGCGACGGCGCGCTGCACGAGTCGTTCAACGTCAACGATCCGCGGCGCTACACCCGGCCGAAATTCGGCTGGGTCAACGCGCTGTTCGAACAGACCTTCCTCAGCAACTAACGCTTCCGCGGCGATGACGGCGCGAACAGCCGGCGTAGAAATGCGCCATGGTTGTAGCCCCGTCCGCGGCAGAAATGCGCGATCACCAACTGCGCCAAGGGCACGACGTAGAGCGCCTGACCACCGGAGCCGCTCGCGTAGAAGAGATCCGCGGGTGCGCCTTTCAGCTGCAACCACCAACCTAGACCGTATCGCGGATTGGCCGCCGACCCGACGAAGCACTCGGCGAACTCAGCACGATGATCGCTGATGTAGCGTCCGTACGCTAGCCAATTTTTTGCGCTCACGAACGCCCCCGTTGGTAGGGGCGACGTGCCATCCTTCAGAGTGCGCCAGGACTGCACCACCACGCCCGCGGGCCCCAGCAGACGTTCGCGCAGATAGTCGTGCGGCGTGAGTTTTTGCGCAGCGAGCTTGCGGGCGAGCAGCGCGCCGAAGATCTGCAAAGGAATCCCGCCGTAGGTAAAAGCGGCGCCAGGGTTGCCCCGTAGCGGTACCGCCAGTGCTCGCTCGTAGGTCGGCACGGTCGCCCCCACACCGCCGAACGCGAAACCGGCGGTGAGCGAGAGCAGCATGCGAACGGTGATGCGGCGCTTCCGTGGGTCCGCGCGCCATTCGACGATTGTATCGCTCACGGCTTCGTCAAGATCGAGCAACCCATCGCGGCGCGCACGGATGGCAAGCGGACCCCAAAAGCTCTTCGTGCCGCTGTAGAGCGCATGCGCGGTGCCGCCGTCAAAACCAGCGGCAAAGAACTCGCCAGTGATTCGCCCCGCCTGCGAAATGATACATGCCTCGCTTCCCTGCTGCCGTACGTACGCGAGCGCGTTCTCGACGTCAATTGCCGACATGAACATTTGGCTTCGAAATTTGTCTTCGAAACGCTGCAGTAGCGAAGCCAGGGGCTCGGGAAACACGTGCCATGAGGTACATCATCTCCACCGTGATGACGGTCATGATCCTCTGTTTCTACGCCGCTCCCGCGCCTGGGGCTTGTCCGTCAGCTATGGGAGCGCTGCTTTTAGACAGCGCCAGCAGCAGCGGGAAGTTTTATCAGTACCAGGTCGCTATGAGGGGGCTCGGGTCGGGTCCGATCTCTTTGCGGTTGGACGTGGTCGATAATGGCGTCCAGAAAGGCTCACTCTTCGCAGCTTCGCTCAATCCGGACCAGGGAGCACTCGAGCTGGTTTTCTACTGGCCGACCGCCACCGTCAATGCAGTGCGGCTGCACGATCTGCCGGAGGTGCGCAGCGGCATCGCCACCTCATGTCCGGCTCTGTCAGCCCAGATCTTAGACCCGGTACCGGTTCAATCGACGTGGAGCTTTGACGACCATGGCTTGGTCGCGGCGGCCGAAATGCCGCTCCTGCAGACACAGAGCGCGCCCCTGGAAAAAGGCGTGCCACCGCCAGTCATCACGAAAGTCAAACCGCAGTACTCGTTTGCGGATCGCGAACGCGACATCGAAGGCACCGTCGTGATCGGCATCGCGATCGGGCCCAGCGGACACGTGCTCAATGCCTGGGTCGCTCATTCCTCGGGGCACAAAAGTCTGGACGATTCGGCGGTCGCAGCTGCCCGCTCGAGCACGTTCCTCGGTTTCCAAGCAGGCGGGAAACCTATCGTGCGGACCTTCTTCGATACCTACACGTTCTCCGCGGATTGACCTTGCTTGCGCTGGTGGATCGCGAAGCGATTGCCATCGGGATCGGTGACAAAGGCGCTCTGGCACACCGGCGAATCGTGGACTTCGCTGACCTCCACACCCTGAGCCAATAGCCGCTCCCGCATCGCAGCGACGTCGTCGACCTCGAATGCGGCGGCGAAAACCGAACCTGGTTTGATACCGATGGTCTCACCGTTACCGATGCCGAAGGTCGTCTCACCGACGTCGATCTCGACCCATTGATCGCCGAAGCCCGACTTCGAAGGCGTAAGCCCTATCACGTCACGATAGAATGCCCGCGCGCGCGGCACGTCGCTGACCGAATAGGAGATGAATGCAACGTCTTTGATCATGCGATTTTTCCTCTAGAGGCCGGCGTACACGGGACCGCCACCTCCTTCGGGCGGCACCCAATCGATGATCTGATAGGGGTCCATGATATCGCACGTCTTGCAGTGGACGCAATTGGCGAAGTTGATCTGCAAGCGTTTTCCGGAGTCGGCAAATCCGTCCACGCTCGCGGTGGGACTGCCCGCCGCGGCGGGCACCATCTCATATAC
>JALYZS010000155.1 GCA_030948745.1 Vulcanimicrobiota bacterium
CTTGCGCGCCTCGCCGTAGTGCGTCTCTTGCATCGCGGCGCGCGCGCCCGCGATGTAATAGCCGAGCGCTTCGCCGAGCTGGCGTTTCTTGCGATACATCGCTCCCAGCCGCGTCAGCGTAGGCACATGATGACGGTCACGTTCCGCTATCTTCTTATATGCGAGGATGGCCTGATCGGCTTGCCCGTCGGCTTCGTACAGCACGGCGGCTTCGTACAGCGCGGGCAGATGGCGTAGATTCGATTTGCGCAGCACCTCGACGAACTTCGCGAGCGCCTCTTCCTTCTTCCCTTCAGCCAGATCTGCGCGGCCCAGCTCGAAGAGCGCATCGTAGTTCTTCTGGTCGAGCGTGTGCGCCGCGGATAGGCTCGAGCGCGCTGCGGCGACGTCACCTGCTTCAAGCGCGCGTCGGCCGATCGCAAGGTAGACGTTGATCGCGTCTGACTGCGCGCCGGCGCTATTCAAAAGCTTTGCAGCCTCGATGCGCGTCTGCAACGAGATGTCGGTTTGCTTGACGAGCTGGCGCAATGTCGCGGCCGCCCCGTCGGAGTCTCCACGTGAGAGCTGCTCGCGCGCGCGGGCGATGCCCGGGTGGAGGGGTTCGGGCGATGGCGCGGGCGGTTCGTTGCGCTTGTTCTTGCCGACAGTCGACATGCGTCTACCTTTGAGCGTGGCCACATTATGGTGTCACGTGCGAGGGCGCCGAGCGGCGCACGCGAGTGACGTCCTTCTCATAGAATCGGCCGTTCGGGGCGACGCGTTAAGAAATTGATCTGGCGAACGCGAGTTCGCAGCGGGGAATGACCGGCGTCACTATCGGCTGACGCTAACTTCGCTTTCCAGACGCTCGAGGTAGCGTTCCACCTCGATGGCGGCCCGGCAGCCCATGCCTGCGGCGGTGACGGCCTGGCGATAGTGGTAATCGTGCACATCGCCGGCCACGTAGACTCCCGGGATCTGGGTGTGCACCCCATCGATCGAGACGACGTATCCCTTGTCGTCGAGAGCCAGCTGGTTTTCGAAGACGCTCGTGTTCGGCTGGTGCCCGATAGCGAGGAAGACCGCGTCGCATCGCAGGGTCGTGGTCGCACCGCTTTTGACATTGCGCATCCGTACGCCGGTGACGGACTTGTCGCCCAGGATCTGTTCGATGACTGAATCCCATTTGAAGTGAATTTTCGCATGTTCGAACGCGCGCTGCTGCATGATCTTCGACGCGCGCAGGCTATCGCGGCGGTGCACGATCGTGACCGTCTTGCCGAAGCGGGTGAGGAATAGCGCTTCCTCCATCGCCGTGTCGCCGCCGCCGACGACCACGATGTCCTTGTCTTTGAAGAATGCGCCGTCGCAGGTGGCACAGCTCGATACGCCCCTACCCCGCAATCGGGCTTCGCTGTCAAGGCCGAGCCAGATGGCTGAGGCGCCGGTGGCGACGATGACCGTGTCGCCGCGGTACTCCTGTTCGTCCGCCCAGACGCGCAGCGGGACTTGTGAGAAGTCGACGGCGCTCACGTCGACGTTGTGGATCTCGGCCCCGAAGCGCTCGGCTTGCGCGCGAAAGCGTTCCATGAGTTCCGGTCCGAGAATGCCGTCGGGGAAGCCGGGATAATTCTCGACCTCGGTCGTGAGCATGAGCTGGCCGCCGTAAAGACCGCCCGCGAACACGAGCGGCACGAGATTGGCACGCGCTGCGTAGATCGCCGCAGTGAGACCCGCGGGTCCCGATCCGATGATGATGACTTTGCGGACGTCAACCGTCATGCCCAGGTATTCTGTGCATTTTCACGGTAGCCCCTGGCGATGAACCACGCACCTGCCGTGAGCGACACACCTTGGGATTTCCGCAACCGTGCGCTCGTGTTCGGGCTCATCTACGGCATCGGGTTCTTCGTCGGTTTCAACCTGCAGGCCAACATCTACCACGACTTGACGCCCAGCTACGCGCTGCTCGGCGCGCGTTGGGGCGATGCCGGTGTGCATGCCGCTGCCTGGCTTGCGGCGCTCGTGGCGCTTGCGGGCTGGCTGATCCGCGTGTGGGGTTCGAGCTACCTGTCCAGCGGCATCGTGTGGAGCGATGCCGTGCGCACGGGCGTCCTGCGCGTCTCGGGCCCTTACCGCTATGTCCGCAATCCCTTGTATCTCGGAAACCTGCTGCTCGCGCTGGGCATCGGCATGCTCGGTCCGCCGTCCGCCGCGACCATCATCATCGTCGGCAACATCATCTTTGTATACCGGCTGATCGCGATCGAGGAGCGTAGTCTGCTCCAGGCCCACGGACAGGCATACGAGGCCTACCGCAAAAGCGTGCCCCGCCTGCTGCCACGGCTGACGCCGGCAGCGTTGCCGGCGACGGATCAACGACCGTCCTGGTCGGACGGCCTCCGCGGCGAGCTCTTCATGGCCGGCTTCGCCTTCGCGATGCTCTATAACGCCGCGTTCTCTTGGACCGCACCGAATTGGCTCGTCATGTCCCCGCTGTTCTTCTCCGGCTTCGCAGTACAGCTTGTGGTCCGCCCGCGACCACAGGCATGAGATCCGCCGAAGACGGCGCCGCGCTTAGGGATGTTTTTGCGGCCGTCGGCAACACGCCACTTATCCTGTTGCCACGATTGTCGGCGGCGCTCGGCCGCACGATCCTGGGCAAAGCTGAATTCTTAAGTCCGGGCGGCTCGGTCAAGGATCGCGCTGCCAAGTTCATCATCGAAGATGCCGAGCGCACGGGGCGGCTGCGGCCGGGCGGCGTCTTGGTCGAAGGTACCGCCGGCAATACCGGCATCGCGCTGGCCCTGCTCGGCAACGCTCGCGGCTACCACTGCATCATCGTGACCCCCGACGACCAGTCGCAAGAGAAAATCGACTTGCTGCACGCCTTCGGCGCGGACGTGCGCATCGTGCCGGCGGTCGGATTCGGGGATGAGAACAACTATTATCACGTGGCCGAGCGCATCGCTGCTGCAACGCCGAACGCAATTTTTTGCGACCAATTCAACAACACCGCGAATTTCCGCGGTCATTACGAGACCACGGGACCTGAGATCTGGAACGCCTGCGGCGGACGCATCCAGGGGTTCGTCGCCGCCTGCGGCACGGGCGGCACGTTCGCCGGCGTTTCACGCGCGCTCAAAGAGCGCAACCCTCGGATCAAGACCGTCGTCGCCGACCCCTTCGGATCGGCGCTCTTCTCTTATGTGAAGAGCGGCACGCTCGAGGCGGCCGGCGATTCGGTGTCCGAGGGGATCGGCATCAGGCGCATCACCGACAATTTTCGCAACGCGGTCTTCGACGACGCTGAGCAGATCGACGACCAGACGATGGTCGAGATGGCGCACTTCCTCTTGCGCGAGGAGGGTCTGTTCGTCGGGGGCTCGGCCGCCCTCAACGTCGCGGCTGCGGCGCGGGTCGCGGGCTCGCTGCCGACCGGGAGCACGGTTGTCACCGTGCTGTGCGATGGCGGCGGGCGCTACCTATCGCGTTTGTTCAATCCGGCTTGGTTGGCTGCGAACGATTTGACACCGCGCCACAGCGACTTGACGTTCCTCGAAAAGCCACAAGCGCAAACGTAGGTTT